>NZ_JAFCXE010000011.1:0-228710 GCF_049897905.1 Pararhizobium sp. PWRC1-1
TTCTCATTGACGAGCAATGCGATCCTGAAATGATCGAGCGCGTGATGGCCGACGAGACAAAGCGCTAGACCGCTAACTCAAAGGTCGCGATACGAAAAATCCGCTCGCCGGACGCTTACAGAAGATCGGCGTTATCGTCGCGCAATTCGGCCAGCATGTCCTGCGGATCCACATAGTCGGCATCGTTGTCGGAGATGCGCTGGAGTTTGGCGATATGGCCGATGGAGCGTAGCGTCGTTCCACCAATCTTGCGGACGCGTTCGGCCATAGGATCGGTCATTGCCAGGATTTGGTCGCCGTGATCGTCAAAGAGCAGGTGGTAATCCCGGAAATGCGGGCCGGACATATGCCAGTGAAAATTCTTCGTCTTGAGATAGAGAGCAAACGAATCGGCAAGCAGGGCCGTCATCGCCCCGGAAATATCCCGGACAGCGTTGTCGGGCAGGCCGGATGGTGTTTTCAGCGGGGCCATGCGGCGGGCGCGCGGAGTTTTCTCGGTCATGGCATGGCTTCCTTGTTTCAGGTGGGATGAAGCAGGCATCAGCGGACGCGTGAAGGGGATATAGGGTCGCTGGCAGGAAAAGTCTCCTCCAGGGCTTCCTCAAGAAAATCATCTTGCTCGCGCCAGCGATCGGCAGGCGGCATCAGATCGTGCAGATCGACCGGTTCCGGCAATGATGCCAACGCGTCTCGCAGATGTGCGGTTTCCTGTCTGGTGCTCTTCATGGCGCCCCATCCCGTTGGTCCTTGGCCGGACCCCAGGCCGACTATAGCATCGCTCTTGCTTTTGGGTATGGGGCTATCCCGATTTCAGATCGGGCTTTGACGATACCGATCCGCAGGACGGGAGTGCGGCTAAAGGTGGCCGCGGAAAAAGCCGAGAACCTCCCGGCGCATCCTTTCGGTTTCTCTATGTCCGATGCCGTCCTCTTCCAGAAGAGCCAGCTGGTGACGTGCCCCTGCCGCTTCATAGGCGGCAGCGGTTTCGCGGAAGGCGCGGCGGATCGCGGGTGGCGGGGTCAAGGGATCGTCGAGGCCGACGCAGATGAGCTGGGGACGCGGGGCGACCAGGCCGGCGATTTTGCCGGTCGAGGTTTCTGTAAGGAGGCCGGGGATGGTGAGATAGTGGCCGTGCAGATCGTGTGCGCCGGTCTCGATCAACGTGGCGAAATCGGCGTAGCAGCAGAGATGCGCGGCGGCTGTGATGCGGGGATCGATCGCCGCCAGGAAATAGGTGAGCGTGGCGCCCATCGAAATGCCGGTCATGCCGATCCGGGTGGGATCGACGTCCGCGCGTGCGGCAAGCCAGGTCAGGGCGGCTGCCTGTTCGCCAAGCATCTGGCCGAACAGTGTCTGGCCGTGCCAGAGGGCCGCCTTGGTTGCGGCGCTTTCGGTGATATCAGCGCGTTCGCCGAAGGTTGGCATGTCGATGCAGAGAGTGACATAGCCTTCCCGGGCGAGGACCGGGCCGGGCGCATCGAGGAGAGCGGCGCGGCCATCGATCAGTTCGCTGGCGCCGATATCGTAGCGGGCGCCATGGGCATGAGCGTAGAGGATCGCCGGCCCGGGTGTCGTGTTGCTTGGTGGCCTTGTCAGGAAGCCGCGGATTTCCGTTCCACCGGTTAGGCGGAACCGTAGATGTTCGACGGTGTAATCGTCATGATCTTCGACAGATGATGTCACCAGTTCCAGCGATGGTTCTGTCACGCGAAGCAGGGATCTCAGCCGTTCGATGGAGATGGCCATTCGCGATCCCGGGTTAGCGCACCAACCAGCCGCCATCGACCGGGACGGTGATGCCGGTGACGTAGCTGGAGGCTGGAGATGCAAGGAACAGCACCGAGGTGGCGAGGTCGTCCGGCGTGCCCCAGCGGCCCATCGGAATGCGGGCGGAAATCTGGGCGTTGCGGTTGGTGTCGTTGCGCAATGCCTCGGTATTATCCGTTTCCATATAGCCGGGGGCGATGGCGTTGACGGTGATGCCGTGCGGTGCAAGCTCGTTGGCCATGGCTTTCGTCAGGCCGGCGATACCGTGTTTCGAGGCGGTATAGGCAGGCACGCGAATGCCGCCCTGGTAGGAAAGCATTGATGCGACATTGATGATGCGTCCGGGCCGCTTGGTTTCGACCATATGCCGGGCAACGGCCTGCGACAGGAGGAAGGACGACTTCAGGTTGACGTCGAGGACAGCGTCCCAATCCTCTTCCGAATGATCGAGCAGATCGGCGCGGCGGATGATGCCGGCGTTGTTGACGAGGATGTCGATGCTGCCGAGTTCGGAGACAACCGAGCCAATGATCTCTTTTGCATTGAATTTCTGCGAAAGATCGACTTCGAGCGCATGAAATCGGCGGCCGGCCTGGCCGATCGCTTCGGCCGTTTCCGGCATCGGACTGGAGCCAAGCGCTGCGATGTCGGCGCCAGCGCGGGCGAGCGCCAGCGCCATGCCCTGGCCAAGGCCCGTTCGTGCGCCGGTGACCAGCGCCACCTTGCCGGAGAGATCAAACAGCGTGTTCAAGGCGCAACCCCTTCTCGTTGAACAGATGCAGCGGAGCCGATGACAGCGACAGGCGGATATCCGCACCCGGCGTCAATTTATGTTGTCCCTGCGCGACGACCAGGATTTTTTGGCCTGCGACATCGGTGTGGAGGATGGTTTCCGAGCCGAGTGCTTCGACCAGCTTGATCTTGGCCGCAATACCTTCGCCGCCGGTACCGATCGAAACATGCTGGGGCCGGACGCCGAGGGTGATGGCGGAGCCGTTGGCAAGGCTGCTGGCGGCCACCGGCAGTTCCAACCTGTTGCCGCCGGCGAAGATAGCGACGGCCTTGCCGGAGGATGACGGTTCCACCGAGCCTTCGAGGAAATTCATGTGCGGTGAGCCGATGAAGCCGGCAACGAAGCGGTTCGCCGGGGAATTGTAGAGTTCCATCGGCGTACCGATCTGCTCGATGCGGCCGGCACGCAGCACGACGATCCGGTCGGCAAGCGTCATCGCCTCGACCTGGTCGTGGGTGACGTAGATCATCGTTGCGGACAATCGGGCATGCAGGGCCGCCAGCTCGGCGCGGGTCGAGCCGCGCAATTCGGCATCGAGGTTGGACAGCGGCTCGTCGAGCAGGAAAGCGACCGGACGGCGCACGATCGCCCGGCCGATGGCGACGCGCTGGCGCTGGCCGCCGGAGAGCTGTCCGGGACGCCGGTCGAGATAATGCTCGATTTCCAGCATGCGGGCCGCTTCCGTGATGCGCGTGGCAATCTCGGCCTTGGGCATCTTGGTGTTTTCCAAGCCGAAGGCGAGGTTCTGGCGCACGCTCATATGCGGATAGAGCGCATAGGACTGGAAGACCATGGCGAGCCCCCGATCGGCGGCGGGGATGGCATTGACCACCTTGCCGTCGATGGCGAGTTCGCCACCGGTCGGTTTTTCAAGGCCTGCAATCATGCGCAGCAGCGTGGACTTGCCGCAGCCGGACGGGCCGACGAATACGACGAATTCGCCGTCGGCAATCTCCAGATTGATGTCATGGAGCACGTCGACTGCCCCGAAAGACTTTGCGACATTGGTGAGTTTGATATGTCCCATGATGAACCCTTATTTCAGGCCGGTTCCGGCGATGCCGGTGGTGATGAAGCGCTGCAGGAAGAGGAAGACCAGAACTACGGGGATCATGGTCACGACCGTCATCGCCAGGATGAAATGCCATTGCACGTTGAGCTCGCCGGAATAGATGCTGAGGCCCACCTGCAGGGTATAGAGCTCCTTGCGCGACAGGACGATCAGCGGCCAGAGGAAGTCGTTCCAGCGCCAGACGACGGAGAAGATGGCGAGCACGGCGAGCGCCGGTGCTGTCAAAGGCAGGATAATGCGCCAGTAGATCTGCCATTCCGACGCCTTGTCCATACGCGCGGCGTCCAGCAGTTCGTCGGGGATGGTCAGCATGTATTGCCGCAAGATGAACACGCCGGTCGGCGTTGCCACCGTTGGCAGGATTACGCCCCAGAGATTGTTGAACAGGCCGAGCGCCGAGACGATGGAATAGAGCGGCACCATGATGACCGACAGCGGCACCATCAGTGTCGCGAGGATGAGGAGCATCGCGAAAGTGCGGCCGCGAAACTCGTATTTGCTCAGCGCAAACGCCGCCATGGAATTGACCACCAGCGTGATCAGCGTTGCCGTCACCGTGACGAAGACGGAGTTCCAAAGATAGCGGACGAAATCGAAATGGGTGAAGGGCTCGGTATAGTTTTCCGTCGCAAACGACATCTGCCTGACCGGCGTACGCTTGGCGATGTTGACTTTGACGATCTCGGACGGCTTGGCAGGATCGACCATCTGGCTGACGGTGCCGATGCGGCGAACTTCGGCAAGCGTCGCGGTGCTGCCGCCCTCAAGCGTCACAGTGTAGAGATCGAGCGGCTTGTCATAGCCCTCGACCGTCACCTTCTGGGTGACATAGGGCAGGATGGTCGGCGGGAATTCGGCAAGGGCGGCGGGCGACTTGAACGACGATGCTGTCAGCCACACGGCCGGGCCGAACATCACGAACAGGCCGACGATCAGCCAGACCCAGGTGACGATATCCGTCCAGTGCCAGCCCTTGCCGCCCTTGCGGCGAAACAGGAATTCGATGGCCCGGCTCATTTGCGGGCTCCCTTCTTGTCACGTGAACGGCTGAGGCCGAGTTGCACGAGTGTGAGGACAACGAGCACAAGGCCCATCAGGATCGAGGCAGCGGCGGCAAGGCCGGGGTTGCGCAGCTGTGCGGCAAAGCCGGTCTCGTAAATGTACTGCGTGACAAACAGCGTGCTGGTGCCAGGCCCGCCGCCCGTCAGCACATAGACTTCATCGAATATCTGCACGGCGCGGATCAGCACCAGCACGATGACGACGAGCAGGTTCGGCATCAGGAGCGGCAGGGTGATGCGGCTAAACACGCGCATGGCCCGGGTGCCGTCCATCTCGGCTGCCTCATAGAGATCTTTTGGAATCGCTTGCAGGCCGGCAAGAATTATCAGCGTATAGAAGCCCATATGTGCCCAGATCGAGACGCCGACGGTGGCGGCGAAGGCCCAGTTGCGGTCGTTCAGCCAGACATGCGGATCGAAGCCGAAGCCAAAGAGGCCGAAATTCAACAGGCCCTGGCGTTGCAGGATCCATTTCCAGATCAGGCCGACGACCACGGGTGATAGCAGCACCGGAAAGAAGAACACCGCGCGCCAGAAACTGCGGGCCATCAGGTTGCGGTTGAGGATCAGCGCGGAGATCAACGAAACCGCGATCATCAGCGAGACCTGCAGGACGACGAACCAGCCGGTATTGCCGACGGCTGTCCAGAACGTGTCCTCGGCGCAGGTGTTCGGGTTCAGGTAGTTCGAGCAGTCGAACAGCCTTGAATACTGATCGGCACCGACGAAGGTGCGGTCCGACAGGAACAGCGCGGTGCCACCAGTCATCGAATAGGCGAAGTTGATGAAGAACGGCAGGAGTACGAAGACGCCGAAGATCAGCATGTTCGGCAGCAGGAAGAATGCCGCCATGCCGCCGAGACCAAACTTCTTTTGGACCCAGCGCAGGGGGGCATCGATGATGCCCATGGCAAGCCGCACCGGCATCATGGCGGTCTCGCCCAGGCTCTGGCCCGTTCGGCTCTGGCTGGATATCTCTGCCATTATCGATCACTTTCCTCTTGCGCGTTGCATGGCGCTACGGCTCGTCTTCCATCGAAGATGTGAAGCGGGCGGCTGAGCGGGATTGCCCGCCGCCGCCCGCGTGTTCTCACGTTAGAGAGCCGAGTCCTTGACCTTGGCGGCAATATCCGCGTCGATGCGGCTATAGGCCTCGTCAAGCGTCATTTCACCGGCAGCCGCCTGGCTGACGCGGGTGACGAGAGCGCCGTAGATCGTATCGGACCAGGGCCAGCCGGGCAGCTTGCGCGCAAGGTCGGCGAGGGATGTCGTTGCCGTCACGAAGATGCCCAGCGCCGCTTTGGCCTGCGCATCTTCGGTCTTGAAGTCCAGTCCCTTTTCGATCACGCCCTTGTGCGCTGGCAGGAACAGGGTGCGTTCGGAGAACTCCTTCACGACCGGCTCGCTGGCCAGGTAATCCATGACCTTGGCGACGTCCTTCGGGTTCTTGGTGTACTTGATCGCCACCAGACCGGCACCACCGGGCATGCCGCTGCAATTCGCCGGGCCACAGGGGCTACCGGTCGCGACCCAATCGAAGTTCGTCCCGATCTTGGTCGAGAAGTTCGGTACCTGCCAGGAGCCGGAATAGTAGAAGGCGACCTGGCCGTTGATGAAGTCGTCGGCGCCCGCGCGGTAGGTCGAGCCTGCCGCCGATACCCAGACGTCCTTGCTCATGGTGCCGTCTTCGATCCAGCCGATGAATTTTGAGATGAAGGCCTTGGAGCCGTCATCGAGCGGTGCCGGCTTGCCGTCTGCACCGATATAATTGGCACCGAAGGCAATGTCGGGCGCTGTTATGCGATGCCCCGATCTGTCGAGCGCCATCGGAAACGGTATCTGCTGGCTTTCGGCGACCTGCTTGGAGGCCTTGGCCCAATCATCCCAGGTGGCATCCTTGCCGGGCAGGGCAACGCCCGCCTGATCGAACAGCGTCTTGTTGGCAAAACCGCCGGTCAGCGTGATCTGCGTCATGAAGCCGGAAATCTGGTCAGTGCCGTCGGGGCGCATCCAGTCGGCCTGATCGCCGAAATTCTTGTCCCAATAGGCGGCATCGGCCACCAGCGGACGCAGGTCGAGCCAGTGCTTGCTCAGCGCCTTCAGGTTGGTGACACGGGCGATATCCGGGCCGTCGCCGGCCTCAAGCTGTACCGGCAATTGTTCGCGCACGACGCTGTAGGACACGTTGTCGATGGTGACCTTGATATCCGGATTGTCCTTCATGAAGCGATCGATGAGGTCCTTCAGGACCTCGCCCTCGACGCCATCGGAATACCACATGATGCGTACATCCCCGGCAAGTGCCGCCGTGGAGGTCAAAAGCCCGACGGCGAATGCCGCGAGCATCGTTCTGGTCCTGGTCATGTCTTCCTCCTCCTGTGGGTGCGGGCCTTCTCCTTGCCCGCATTTGAACGGGCGCCGGCTTCTCCTCGCCGGCGCTTCGCCTTTAGTGTGCGGCCAGCATGGCGACCTCGCCTGCGACCGTGAAATCTCTCGGAACGATCGTCCGGCCTTCGGCCTCGACCGATCCGTCCTTGCGGAATGTGACTGTGCCGTAATCGGGGTCTTCGACCACCAGCGCTCCGTCCGCCGTCTCTGCAATGGACAGCGAGGCGAACCGGCTTTCCACCGCTTTAATATCCGAGGCTTCGCAGACCCGGACGATCCAGCGGGTATTCTGGCCGTATTGGCGCAGCTCTGCATTGGCCGATGGGCCTGTCGTCACCGGCTGCAGGTCGGTGCTGCCGAGCAGGATCACCGCGCCGCCGCCGCTACGGGCGATGGCAAGGCGTCCGCGTACGGTGCTTTCGTCGAATTCGGCGACCGGGAACCAGGCATGGGTGAAATCCGGCTGTTCTTCGAAGGTCACAAAGTCGAGTACGGCCAGCCCCCGGTACTGGTGGGCGCGAGGGAGGGTGCCGCACCCGCCCCAGAAGGACGGCCGGCCGTACCCGAACTGAATGGTTTCGCCTGGATGGTTGATCCAGACGGCTGCTTCGGGCCGCTTGCCGAGGCGCAGATGCAGGATGGTTTCCTGATAGCCCCATTCGTTCCAGCGGTAATGGGCGGCAGAGCCCATGGCGAAGTCGCGGCCCTTGTAGTGATAGAGCGCCGCAAACCGGTCCTGGCCCTGGGCAAACCGCCATTCCTGATGTTCGTCCGCCTGATGGCTGGCAACGGCTGCAAGTGTCTCGGGAATGACCAAGCCATGATCGCGCAGGCACACGGCAAGCTGTGGCAAGGCATGGACGCGGCGGCCATACCAGCCGGCACCCCAGAGCAGGCGGGCAACGCCCGAAAGCTCCAGCGAGCGGCCGGCGCAGAGCGTGTGTTCATAGGAACGCCCCTGCGCTGCCGTGACCATGCCGTGGTGCGCGGAGCGGGCGATGACTTCGCAGAGGCGCACGATGCCTTTCTTTGCCCGCTCGGCGATATCTGCGTCAGGCGAGAGGGCGGCGAGTGCCGTCAGGCCCTTGAGATCAATCGGGAAATATGGCGCTGAGTTGAATTCCGCCATTTCCCAAGCTTCGAAATGATCGAGCCAGGCGCGCACGCGGGTGGCACCAATGGCGCTCTGCTCGGCACCCTTGCGGCCGGAGCGGGCGAAGGTTTCACCGGCCAGCAGGTGTCCTGCGAGATAAGCGGAAGTATGGAAAAGCAGGGCGTGATTTTCGGAGAAATACCACTGAACATCGTTGCCGGGCTCGTCCATCCAGTAGCGGAAACCGAGGATGGCCCGGTCGATGCGGGCGCGGGTCGCGTCGCCGATGTCCTTGCCCCAGACGGTTCGCGACCAGATCAGCGGCACGAGCGAAAAATCGGCGCAGTCGTGGCAATCCTCGATCGATGGCAGGATCTCCTCGATCATCGCATCGGTATCGGCGCCGGACCGGCCGCTGGCGAGTCGCGCAAAAGCCCGCACGGTATCGCGTTCGGAGAATTCCGAGACTTCGGTGAGCGTTTCGGTGATGCGCTCAGTAAGCGTCGCCGGTGCCGTGCCTTGGCGGCCGGTATGGCAGATCTCGATGCCGAGCGAACGCGATGCGACGAATTCGCCGGCCTTGAGCGTGATGCGGAAATGGCGGAAATCGGCGGGTGCGGCTTCCGATGGGCCGATGACCAGACGCGCGTCGCCAGCCTTGAGGAGGAAGTCATAGTCGAAACGTTCGGTCGACATAAAGTCGCCTTCGACCGTGACATTGACAGCGACATCCACCGGTAGGGGCTCGGCAAGCCGCAGCGTGATGTCGCCTTCGAAATAGGCCGTGCGCTCGAAATGCATGCTGTCGAGGGCGGTCTCGATCGTCTCTGCCACTTTGCCGTCGATCGGCACGGGCACGGCAACGCTGGCCACCGGGCCATTGAGGTAGTCGAGTTGGAAGAAGTAGCGGGCGTCGCGTTCGGCAAGATCATCGAAGAAGATGGTGACCTCGTTCAAGCCCTCCTGCAGCGCCAGATCGAATTCCGCCTTTGCCTCCAGATTGCGGCTATAGGGCGCCATCCAGCCAGATTCCTCGCCGTTCAGCCAGAGGACCGCGCCGCCGCAGGTGCCGAGCCGGACCTTGGCGGTCCCGGCTTTCTCAGTCGCAATGAACGTGCGGGCAAAGGTGGCAAGCCGGGTTGGGCGGAACCAGAAACCGGAAAGATCGAGCCGCGGCGAACCGAACGGTAACCACCAGCGGGTGGCCTCGAACGAGCCGCGCACATCGGGGCGCTTACCGCGATAGGTTTCGGCAAAGATCGTACGGCAGGGATATTCGTGCGGAATGAAGTTCTTGTGCTTGGTCAGGAAGAAGAACGGATCCATCTCACCCTTCATCGGGGCGTCGGGCACGTCGAAACGCTCTTCGGCAATCGTTCCGAGCTGCCAGTAGCGGATGGCATCGCCAGCATTGAGTTTGCGGTTCATCAGGGATCTCATCGGGGTCATTTCAGCTCTGCCAGGGCCACCGGGGCCACGTCGTTATATTCCTGGTTTTCCCCGGTCATGCCCCAGACGAAGGCATAGGGGCCGGTGCCAGCGCCCATGTGGATAGACCAGGCAGGTGACAGGACGGCGTCGCCATTGGCGACGATCAGATGGCGCGTTTCTTCCGGGCGGCCCATCAGATGAATGATGCGATCTTCCGCCGCCATGTCGAAATAGCAATAGGCTTCCATGCGGCGCTCGTGCAGATGCGGCGGCATGGTGTTCCAGACGCTGCCTTCGGCGAGATCGGTGATGCCCATCAACAGCAGGCAAGATGGGGTCACTTCCGGATGAATGTACATGGCGAGGCGGCGCTTGTTGGAGCGGCGGCCGTCGCCGAGATCGACCGCCTTCGATTCCGCCTTCTTGATCAGCTTGTGGGGGATATCGGCGCCGGCTGGAACGGAGTTCATGTAGAAGCGGGGCGGGGTCTTTCCCGACAGGCTTTCCATCGAAATCTCGCGGGCGCCTCGGCCGAGATAGAGTACGTCGCGGTTTTCCAGCGTGAACGTGTGCCCATCGACGGTGACTGTTCCGGTGCCGCCCAGATTGGCGATGCCCATTTCGCGTGCGGACAGGAGATAGGGCGTGCCGATCTCGTCGCCGGAACCGAACGTCACGCTTTTGGACACCGGCATGGCGCCGCCGAGAAGCAGGCGGTCGACATGGGTATAGGTGAAACTGGCGGCGTCCGGAACGAACAGGTCGGTCATCAGGAAGGCGCTGCGGAGTTTTTCCGTGTCATAGCCTTTGACGTCTTGCGGGGCCGCGCCGTACAAAATCTTCATCGTCATGCTGCTTGTCCTTCTTGTCCGACGTGCTGCAGGCCTTCGGAAAGGCACAGAATGGCCAGTGCCTGGCCATAGCCGGTCGGTTGAATGGGAATGTCTTTGTAGAACTGGAGATCATGGCCCATGCGGGTGCCATAGGAGACGTTTCCGACGGTGCCGGTCTCATCGATGTTGTCCATCACCACCTGCAAGGCCTTGAGGCCGGCTTCACGCCAAACCGGAGTGCCGAGGCCGAGGCGGTAGCCTTTCAACAGGCCGTAACCGATCCCGGCGGTGGCGGAAATTTCCTCATATGAGGTGGCATCGTCGAGCAACGTGCGCCATGCGCCGGAGGGAGCCTGAAGCAACAGAAGCGCATCGACCTGCGCCACCAGCACGCCTTGCAAAAAATCTTTCACCGGCTTGGCGAGATCGGCGAGGTCGAACAGATCGAGCAGGCCCGCCGTGATCCAGGCATTGCCGCGCGCCCAACGCGCCCGGGCGAAATTGTGCCGTCCGTCAAAAGTCCAGCCATGGAACCAGAGGCCGGTATGGGTGTCGGCGAGATAGCGGGTGTGGACGAGGAACTGGCGTGAGGCTTCATCGACCAGTTCGCGGCGGCCGCTCGCCTGGCCATAGGAAGCCAGGAACAGGGCGACCATGTAGAGCGTGTCGTCCCAGAGTTCATCGTGATTGACCTTGTCGGAGACATGATGCTCGAAGCCGCCTTCCGGCGTGCGGCCAAGCTCAGCCATCACGCGGTTTGCCCATTCATCAAGGACCGGCTGCCAGCGGGGATCGCGGGTCTTGGCCCAGAGCACCGACAGGCCGAGCATCGGCGCGGTGGTGTTGACGTTGAGCTGCGGCAGGCCGGCCTCGATACGTTGCTGATACCAAGCTTCGACCAGCTGGCGCAGATCATCGCGGCCGGTGAACAGCCAGAGCTTGATCAGGCCGTAGAGGCCGACACCCTGCGGCCATTCCCAGCTGTCGAAGCTGATATAATCGCCAGCGGTTCCATCGAGATTGGGCTCATGGAAACGGCCGTCATGCTTGAGGCCGGTCGTTCCGGCGACAAGGCGATCAAGACCGTTGCTGATATCGCGGCCATCTGGACCCATGAATGCTCCTCCACATGTGCCGCTCTTGGGGACGGCTCGTTGAGGAAATAAATGCACGCCGAATTTTGTTGCGCAATCTGAAAATTTTTCTCATGTTGGTGCAACGGAGGTCGATATGACTGTCAAACCCATCGCGGGCAAACGCGGAAAGAAGAGCAAGCGCGTGCGTCTGGAGGATATTGCCGAGGCCTGCGGCGTGTCGCTAAGCACTGCCTCGCGGGCCATTGCAGGCGAAAAAGGTGTGCGGCCGGAAATCCGCCGGCAGGTACTCGAAGCGGCGAAGCTCGCCAATTACGTGGTTCCCACGGCGATTGCAGGCCAGAAGGTCATTCTGGCCGCATCAAGTGCTGCGATGATCGACTATGTTCGCAACCAGTTCACGCTCTATGTGCTTGAAGGGCTGAAGGAACGTGCGCAGGCGCTGGGGCTCGAGATCGTCACCCGGCCGATTGCCGACCGGAACGAGGAACTGGCGGTTCTCAAGGAGGCGCAGGATGATCCACAGGTGGCGGGCCTGCTGTTCCTGACCGTAGATGACGAGGGCATGCTGGCGGCAACGCGCGGCTTCGACAAGCCGGTGGTGCTTCTCAACAGTGACGACCCGTTCATGCGGCTTTCCAGCGTCACCCCCTGCAACCGGTCCAGCGCGCGGCTTGCGGCCGATCATCTGATCGGGCTTGGCCACGAGCGCGTCCTGTTCCTGATGCGGCCGGGCCGACGCACCATCGAGCGGCGCTACGAGGGCTGGAAGGATGCGTTGCTGCATCACGGGCTTGCTGCAGATGCGGATTTGGTTGTTCCCGTCGATGACTGGCTGCCGGAACTGGCAGCGCAAGCGATTGCGTCACGGATTGAAGCGCGTGGGCTGGATTTTACTGCAGTTTTGGCCGCCGGCGACAGCCTGGCCGTCGGCGCAATGATGGGCGTCCAGCAGCGGGGCTATTCTGTGCCGGGCGATGTGTCTGTCATGGGCATGGACGACCTGCCGCAGGCGTCCTTCCTCAATCCGCCGTTGACGACGATGCACATTCCGATGCGCGAGATCGGCTCCGTCGCGCTCGATCTTTTGCGCGACAGCCTGTCCGGCCTGCCGATGCCGCCGCGCCGTGTCGAACTCGCGTGTCATCTGGTCGAGCGGGCATCGACGGGGCAACGGCGGTCAATCTAGGGGCTGCACGCGACATAAAGTGTCTTCCGAAGCAGGCCGCTCAGATCCAGACCGTCCGGCCCTCGCTCTCGCAACCGACCGCGCGCAACATTGACGGAAGGACGTCGAGCTGTGTTTCCTTGCCGTCTTCAAGCCAGAAGGCGGCCGTTTGCGGTTCGCGGTAGGCCAGCATGGTTTCGAGCGAGGCGCCGGTATAATAGCCCCGCAGCGCCCGCAAGGTACCGCTGTGGGCGACGACGACGTGGGTGGCATCCTTTTCCAAGCTTTCAAGCCATGCGGCGAGGCGGTCCGCGAGGTCGCGCCTGCTTTCGCCGCCCGGCATGGCGTAGGCCCAGGGATCGCCGGCATTGGCGGCGTGTTGTTCGGGCAGGTTCTGCTGGATTTCGGGAAGGGACAGGCCTTCCCATTCGCCATAGGCGCGCTCGACGAGGGCGGGTTCGGGGATGAAGCGGTCAAACCGCACACCCCAGGTATCCGACAGGATTGAGGCCGTCTGCCGCGCCCGTGGCTGCGGGCTGACCCAGAACCGCACGTCGCCGAGCGCATGCACTTTTTCAGCGAGCCGAAGACCGACGGCCAGAACCTGACGCAGGCCGTTGGCGGTCAGTGGCGTATCCTGCCGCCCTTGCAATCTTCCGGCGACATTCCATTGCGTTTCTCCATGCCGGATAGCCAGGAGCGAGGGGTGAGAAGACTTCATTCATTTGGCTTTCAGTTGATTGCACAATCCCCGGAGCAGGAGGCCTGCTCCGGGAAAGAGTTTTCTATTCGGCGAGCCAGAGGGCCGATGACGGCTGCAGGCCAAGCACAGTTGGCGACCCGATCGGCAAAAGGCCTGCACCCGAATGGAAGGGCACGTCGATCATGACGGTCGCCGTGCCGACGCCGATGCCATAGCGTACGGTGGCGCCGAGGAACTCGCAGTGCATGACCGTGCCCGAAAGCGACACCCAGTCCGGCTGGACATGGCCGATGGTGGCGTATTGCGGCCGGAAAACCAGCTTTGCGCCGGCGGGAACGTCGGTGCCGGGCGGGATCGGGATGGAGCCCGCACCGGTGACCTCGAAGGTGCGGCCGGCGCCGGTGCCGATGACGCGGCCATCGAGGATGTTGGCCGTTCCGAGAAAATTGGCGACGAACAGATTGGCCGGCTTTTCATAGAGATCCATCGGTGTGCCGACCTGCTGGATGCGGCCCTCGTTGAAGACGGCGATGCGGTCGCAGACGGTGTTCGCCTCTTCCTGGTCGTGGGTGACGAAGATCGTCGTTAGTTGCAGGCGCTGCTGCAATTCACGCAGTTCGCGGCGCACCTCCACACGCATCTTGGCATCGAGGTTGGACAGCGGCTCGTCGAGTAACAGGATCTTCGGCTCGATGGCGATGGTGCGCGCCAGCGCCACGCGCTGCTGCTGGCCGCCGGACAATTGCGACGGACGGCGGTCGGCGAGCTTTTCGAGGCCGACTAGTTCTAACGCCGCCTGAACGCGGGCGTCGATTTCGGCGCGTGGCAGGCGGCGCTCTTCAAGACCGAAGGCGACGTTGCGGGCAACCGTCATATGCGGCCAGAGCGCATAGGACTGGAACACCATGCCGACTTCGCGCTTCCATGGCGGCATGTCGAGTACATCCTGTCCGCCAATGACCACCTTGCCGTTGCGGGCGGTGTTGAAGCCGGCGATCAGCCGCAAAAGCGTGGTTTTGCCACAGCCCGACGGCCCGAGAAAGGCGAAGAATTCGCCCGGCTTGATTTCCAGGTTGATGTCTTTCAGGACGTGTAGCGCGCCGTAATAGAGGTTGACGTCGCTGATGCTGATGGCCTTGGCTGCGGTGGAAAGTGCCGGCTTCTTGAGGCTGACATTCACTGTTTTCTCTCCCATGATTATTTCCCCATTCCGATCGCCTTCTGGCGACGCTCGATGACGTAGTGCGAAAGCAGGGTGCAGACCGCGACGAGAACCACGGCGATGACACCAAGGGCGGCACCCGGTCCGCGGCCGGCGGGCGACTGCATGAAGACGTAGAGCCCGTAGGCGATCGGTGCGTCGGAATTGCTCTGGATCAGCATCAACGTTGCCGACAGCTCGACGGCAGCGGTCGAGAAGCTGGTGACGAAGCCAGCGAGAAGGCCGCCCGTCATCAGCGGCAGGACGATGCGGCGGATGGTCCGCTGTTTCGTCGCGCCGAGATTTTCAGCGGCTTCTTCCAGGGATTCCGAGACCTGCTGGAGTGCTGCGTAACAGGCGCGGAGCGCATAGGGCAGGCGGCGGATGGCGAGTGCCAGAACCACCATGACCCAGAGGGTGGCAAGTGGCGTGCCGTCGGGCAGGGTGATGCCGTAGAAGGTGCGTAGATAGCCGATACCGAGCACGACGCCGGGGATGGCGAGCGCAGCGGTCGCAGCCCAGTCCAGCCAGCGGCGGCCGATGATCTTGGTGCGCAGCACGATATAGGCGATGGCACCGCCGATGACGACGTCGATCAGGCCGGCAAGGCTGGCGTAGATCAGGGTGTTCTTGATGTAGATCGAGCTTTCGCCGAAGACGCGGGCGTAATGCGCCACGGTGAAATCGTCGGGCATCGGGCTGAACGACCAGACCGTTGCGAACGACAGAAGCAGAAGGCCGATATGCGGCGACAGAACCAGGAGCAGGATCAGGGCGACGACGCCATAGGCGATGACGCTTTCACCGCGGCTGAGCTTGCGCTTGGCAAGGCCGCCACCGCCGCGCTGTGTTGTCGAATAGTCCTTGCCGCGCATGGCGACGGCCGAGAGCCACATGGCGAAGATCGACACGACGATGAGGATCACCGAGATGACATAGCCCATCGGATCGGTGAGGCCGACCGAGGTCACGCGCAGATAGGCCTGTGGCGCCAGCATGTCCTTGACGTTGAGAAGCAGTGGCGTCGCAAGATCGTCGAAGACCTTGACGAAGACCAGTGAGGCGCCGGCGAGATAGCCCGGCATGGCGAGCGGAAAGACGATGCGGCGGAACAGGCGGATGCCGGAGGAGCCGAGGTTCTGGGCAGCCTCTTCCATCGACCGGTCGATGTTGCGCAGGCTGGTGGACAGGTTGATCAGGATGAACGGGAAATAGTGCAGCGACTGCACGAAGATGACACCGTTCAGGCCTTCCATGAAGGGCAGGCGGATGCCGAACCAGTCGTTGAGGATCAGGTTGACGGTGCCGTTGCGGCCAAACAGCAGCTGCATCGCGACTGCGCCGACGAAGGGCGGCATGATCAGCGGCACGAAGCCCAGCGTCTGGATGATCAGCGAGCCGCGGAAATCGAAACGGGTGGTGAGCACGGCGAGCGGCAGCGCGATCACGGTTGCCCAGACGACGGACATTCCCGAGACGTAGACGGAGTTGAAGAACGAGCGGCGGAACAGGTCGGTGTTGAAGAAGTCGATGAAGTTGACGATGGTCAACGCACCGGTGCCCTTCTCGGTAAAGGCGGTGTAGATCACCGTGCCGGCGGGAATGATCAGGAAGACCAGCAGGAACAGGGCGATCACGGATACCGCGATGACCTGTCCGGGCCTGGCGGCGAACCGCCTTGTGGGCATGGAGGCAACGAAAGCCATGGGGCAGACTCCGAAGTGAGATCGGCAAGCCCGGCGCGCGAACGCGCCAGGGTCATCGAATACATGAGCTGTGAAAAGTGGCCGCTTGCCACCAGACAAGCGGCCGGTTCATGTCGCCGCTATCAGTCGACGAGAGCCAGGGCTGCCTCGGCCTTGGTCTTGGCGGCAGCGTATTTCTCGGACGCGAAGGCGGCCCACTGCTGCTCAAGTTCGGCCTGGCGGGCGGTCTTCTGCTCACCGCCGGTGAAGGCGTCGCGGATCTGCTGGCTGGCTGCTTCGTCCGCCGTGACCGGCATGGCGGCGATCAGGGCATGTGCTTCGGTCAGCAGAGCGCGGGCTTCCGGCTGGTCATTGCTGGCCAGCGCCTTTTCAGCGTCGTGGATCGCCTTGGTGGCACCCTTCAGATTGTCGAGCTGGAAGGAGATCAGCTGGTCGAACAGCGTATCGACCACGTCAGTGCGCTTCTTCGACGTATCGGAATCGAAGGTGATCATCGACTGGAAGCGCGGATCCTTGAAGGGGTTCGGGAAGCCTTCAGGCGCCTTTTCGTAGAGGGCCGGGTTGATCGGCAGGCGGCGGATTGCCGGTTCGAGCAGAACGGCCTGGCCCTTTTCAGACAGGAGGTAGTTGACGAAGGCTTCTGCACCCGGCTGGTTCGGAGCGTTGGCGATGATGCCGATATTGGCCGGAACGACCGTCGTTACCGACGGATAGGAGAAGCTGACCGGAAAGCCGCTGGCCTGGGCCGAGAAGGCGAAGAAATCGATGACGATGCCGATGCCAGTCTGGCCGGAATTGACGGCATCCGGAACGCCGAAAGAACGTTCGGTGACCTGCTGGAGGTTGCCGCCGATGCCCTTCAGGGTGCCCCAGCCCTTGTCCCAGCCTTCGCCTTGCAGGATGGTTTCGATGGTCAGGTGCGTGGTGCCGGAGCGCGACGGTGCGGCGATGGCGATGTGATCGTGATATTCCGCCTTGACGAGATCACTCCATTCGACCGGCTTCGGCAGGCTGTTGGCTTCCAGATAACGGTCGTTCGACATGATGCCGTAGCCGGAGGCTGCAAAGCCGAAATAGAAGCCATCGGGATCGTTGACCGGATAGGAGCCGACCTTTTCCGGCAGGCCGGTAACGGAGGGCTTGAACTTGGTTAGCAGGTTGCGGCCTTTGAGGTTGTCGAATGCGTCCGGTGCCGAAGCCCAGAACAGGTCGACCTGGTTGTTCGACTTGGTTTCATCGACATATTTGACGCCGGAGCTGGTGCTCTTGTTCTGCACGTCGAGCGTGAAGCCCGGATTGCCGGCTTCAAAGCCTGCCTTGAACGGATCGGTCACGTCCTTGGAGAACGAGGTGACGATGGTCACTTTTCCGCCTTCTGCATATGCGGTGACGATAAACGCAGCCGACATCAGCATTGCCGCGGCAATGGTCTTCAACATAGGTATCTCCTCCCAATAGAGCCGCCCATTGTTCGGCGGCTGTCTTGATTGGAGCAAGCGGTGTGCCAGTTGCCAAAAGCCCGGAAAACAAGGGTTTTGGCCAGGTGACACGGGTCATGCGGGTAACATCGGGGTCAACCGATGGGTAACGCCGGTAACATTATTCCTCGTCGCCCTTGGCGGCGATGCCGTGTTTTCGCATTTTCAGATAAAGCGTCTTGCGGGATATGCCGAGGACGTCCGCCGTTGCTGAGACCCGGCCGTCCTGGCTGGCCAGACAGTCGAGAATGATCGAGCGCTCCAAGCTGTCCATCTGTTCTTCCAGCGCCAGCGGGCGGGCAGTAACCTCCGGTGCTGTGCTTTCTTCAAGCCCCAGCACGAAGCGCTCCGCGACATTGCGCAGTTCCCGGACATTGCCGGGCCACGGGCGGCGGTCGAGTTCGGACAGGATCGCGACATCGATCTTCGGCGGCGTGCGGCCCTGCCGTTTGGCGGCAAGATCGAGGAAGTGATGGAACAGCAGGCTGATATCGCCCTTGCGGGCAGAGAGCGGCGGGATTTCGACGCGGGCGATGTCGAGACGGTAGGCGAGATCCTCGCGGAACTTGTCCTGCGCGGCAAGTCCGTGCAGGTCAGCCTTGGTTGCGGCGACGACGCGGATATCGACCGGTAACTCGTCATTGGAACCCAGCCGTTCGATCACCCGTTCCTGCAGCACGCGCAGAAGCCGCACCTGTGCGATCAGCGGCATGGATTCGATTTCGTCGAGGAAGAGCGTGCCGCCATTGGCATGCTCGATCTTGCCGATCCGCCGTTCGCGCGCGCCGGTGAAGGACCCGGCTTCATGGCCGAACAGCTCGGATTCAAGCATGGTTTCGGGGATGGCGCCGCAATTGACGGCAACGAAACGGCCCTTGCGGCCGCTGAAATCGTGCAGTGCGCGGGCGGTGACTTCCTTGCCGGTGCCGGTCAGGCCGATGACCAGCACGTCGGTAGATGCGCCGGCGATCCTCTTCAGCTTTTCCCGGAAGGCAACCATCGGGGCGGAATGGCCGATCAGCCGCGTTTCCCAGCCGTCGGTATCGGCAATCAGCCGCAGCCGCCGGTTTTCCAAGAGCAGACGTCGATGATCGCGGGCGCGGCGGACGGTCTCGATCAGGTGCAGCGGGTCGGCGGGTTTTTCAAGAAAGTCCCAGGCACCGTCGCGCATGGCGCGCAGCGCCATCGGCACATCACCATGGCCGGACATCAAAACGATCGGGATTTCTGCATCGACGGCGCGGACGGCGGCCAGAAGGTCGAAGCCATCGCCGCCGGGCATACGTACGTCTGAGACAATGACGGCGCCGGTATCGGCGCGCAGTTCTGCCATCGCCGATGCCATCGAGCTATGGGGAGATACCTGAAAACCCTCCAGCTCGAGAACCTCGCGGCAAGCATCCAGAACACTGTGATCGTCATCGATCAGGATGATATCTGTGGCGGCGGTCATTCCACTCCCTTCAGGGAAACGATAAAGCGGGTGCCGTCCGGTCCCGTGTCCAGCACCGAGATGCTGGCGCCGAAATCCTTGACGATATTGTAGGAGATCGACAGGCCTAGACCCAGACCGGAGCCGGCAGGCTTGGTGGTGAAGAACGGATCGAATACGGCATGAAGGTCCTTGGCGGCAATGCCTTTTCCGGTATCGCCGACGATCAGTGATGCACCTTCACCGGTCTGCCTGACATCGACGGTGACGGTTCGGTTTTCCAGGCCCTTGACCGCATCGAGGGCATTGCTGATTAGGTTCACGGCGACCTGTTCAAGACGGATCGGTTCGGCCAGGACCTCCATTTTATCGCCTTGCGCAATCGTCAGCGTCAGTTTTACACCCTCTTCCTCGAACCGATGTTCGAGAAGGCTCAGCGCTTCGTGTACCACCTCTGCGAGATTGACGGTGTGGGAGTGGGATTGCGGGCGGCGGGCGAAACGGCGGATATGGCTGATCTGATCGGCCATCCGGCCGGTCAGGTCCCGGATCTTGCCGAGATTGACCAGCGCTTGCTCGCTCCTGTCGCGTTCGATCAAGGTCTTGGCACTGTGGATATGGGCCTTGATCGCGGCGAGCGGCTGGTTGAGTTCGTGACCAATGCCGGCCGCCATCTGGCCAAGGGCCGCGAGCTTGGCGGATTGCACCAGCTCGTCGCGGGCCTGGCGAAACAGCATCAACGCATGGGCGAGATCGCCAAGTTCATCCAGCCCGGCCGCGGGAATCTGCGTTGCGGGCTTGCCTTCGCTCATGGCAACGGCTGCAGCAGCGAGCAACCGGATGCGGGTTAGCAGGTTGCGGTGGACATAGAGGTAGCCGATGGCAACGGCGAGGATGACCGACAGAACGGCAATTGCCGCCAAGAGGGCTCTGCCGGTTTCGATCGCAGCGGCAGCGCGGGCGGCTGCGGCATCGGCGCTTTTCTCGATGGCGACGACTTCCGATTCGATCAGGCGGCCGAGATCGCCGACGAGGCGGTTGTTTTCGGTGGCGAGTGCGGCCAGTTCGCCGGCCTCCTGCATTTCCGAGCGCTTGCGGTTGGGAATGCCCGTGGCCGGGTTCGATTGCTGCAGGATGCGGCCGGCGAGCTGGCGCACCGTAATGCTGTCAGGCCAGGTCTCCAGCGTGGCGAGCCGGCTTGCCAGTTCATCCGCGCTATCGCCGAGAAAGGCATTGGCCTCCTGCAACTCGTCGAGCGTCGTGGCATTGACGAGACGGGCGATCAGGCCGGTGGCGAGATTGGCCTGCGACAGCGCCGTCAGCAGCGCCTCGCTCTTGCGCTGCTCCTCAAGGGCTGCAGCACCGGCGCCCTTGCGCGTCTCGGTTTCGATG
The DNA here is from genome assembly GCF_049897905.1 of Pararhizobium sp. PWRC1-1. NCBI lineage: Bacteria > Pseudomonadati > Pseudomonadota > Alphaproteobacteria > Hyphomicrobiales > Rhizobiaceae > Pararhizobium > Pararhizobium sp. PWRC1-1. The sequence goes on from NZ_JAFCXE010000011.1 coordinate 20,613, forward strand.
TTGAAGCGGATATCGTCGACGAGCGGATCGGCTTCTTCCAGGAGATCGGCCTGGACCCAGCGTAGCTCGTCGACATCGGAGCGCATCGCCTCCATCAGAGTGAAGCGTTTTCCCGCGGCAAGATCGATCTGCCGCAGGTTGTCGCGGATGGCGCTGGCGAGCGGCAGAAGGTCGGCCGAGGAGGCGGTCGGTGCCGCGTTGGTTTCCAGCAGGCTTTCCAGCGCCTTCAGCCGGGCGGCATAGGTTCGGCGGATATCCTCGTATTCGGCGCGGGTTTCCGCGCCGGTCAGGACGGCGGTGACCGAGCCGATATCGGCGCCGGCCTTGGAGAGCCGGGAAGCAAAAGCAAGCTTCGGCATCTGATCTTCGACGATGCGGGAAAGCTCTCCCGAAAGCCGCTCATAGGAGAGCCAGCCGACCAAGCAGGCGCCGACGGCAAGGCCGACGATGGTGACGAAGGCGGCGACAAGACGGGCGCCGATACCAAGCCGCCAGTCTCGGACTGCCGTGTTGACGGGTAAACGGGCGTCCATCATCGCGGATACCTGTTGAGACCGATATCGTCACGCGGCGGTGAGGCGGTGAGCAGCAGGTTTTCGACCATCGCCAGATTGTGTTCGATCGTGTTGCGCAGGTCGCGGGCCATCTGCATCTGCCGCGGCGAGCGTGCCATGCCGCGCGGCAAGGCTGCCTTCAGCGATCGATCCAGTGTTTCGGCTTCCCGCGCCGACAACGGCGGTGTTCCGAGAAGACGGCGGGCGCGGGCCAGCGTGCTTGCGCGGTCGGGCTGGTTGTCGAGGGCTTCCAGCTGCGCCAGCCTTTTCCACAGGCGCGCCAATGTTGCGCGCCGCCGGACGATATAGTCGTCGAAGATCAGGTTGATCAGGCCGTAGCGCTCGGCCGACAGGCGCGGATCGAAGGCCTTGGACTTGAACAGGCCCTCGGTTTCGCCGTCTGCACCCGCCGCGGTTGGCAAATGCGCGGCAAGCGGAATGCGGCCGATGGCGGGATCGAGCAGCAGCGCCTGGCCCTTCGGCGACAGGAGGAAATCGACGAAACGTTCCGCCGCCTTCTTATTGCGGGCGCGTGACAGGATGGCGATGCTGGCCGGCACATAAACCGAATCCGGCGGCAGCACGAAGATGTTGTCGATGTTGTCGCCACCGGCAAAATCGGGCGCCTTGGCGAGAAAATCGATGGTGATGCCAATGCCAAAGCGCCGCTGCGCGACACCTGCGGCCACGCCGAAGCTGCGCGCTGTCACGGTCGAGAGGTTGCCGCCCATTTGCGACAGCATGGCCCAGCCCTTTTCCCAGCCATAGGTCTGCAGCAAGGCCTCGATGATCAGGTGGGTGGTGCCGGAGCGGGAGGGCGAAGTGATGCCGATATGCCCGGAATAGACCGGGTTCAGCAGATCCTGCCAGTTTTTCGGAACCGGCAGCTTGTTCTGCGCCAGATAGGAGGCGTTGTAGACGATGCCGTAACCGGACAGCGCGAAGCCGAGATAATAGCCTTCGGGGTCGTTGACCGGATAGCCGAACACTTTTTCCGGCGCGCCGGTCGGCCGTGCAGCGATCTTGCTCAGCTCGTGTTTCTGCTTCAAGAGTTCGAAGGAATCCGGCGAAGAGGCCCAGAAGATGTCGGCCGAGGTGCCGCGCTTTTCGAGGATGAAGCGGCTGGCGCTTGCGGTGTTGCGCTGGATGATCGTGGTGCGGATGCCGGGGTTGTCTGCCTCAAAGGCTTTGCGGAACGGCTCGAAGAAGGATGGCGGATAGGAGGTGACGACGGACAGCTCTTCCTGATCCTCCGCCTGAACGGCGCCCATGGGAATGCTCGCGATCAGCGCCCAAACGGTCAGAATTGCAGTCAGTATCGCTCTGCCCACACGTTCCTCCCAACGATAGACACCCCTCTTGGCCCGAGACCTAGTGGATAACACCGGTTTTGTCACGGCGAGATTCAGACGGCTGTCATGCTGCTGTCGGCACGGCGGAAAAGCGGCAGGCGAGCCGCGCATGGAATCAAGCGGGCCGTTGGTAAAACATGGGAAGGCGCGCTTTGGCTGGCAATCCGGGATCGAGGGGCTGGCGCGGATGATCGAAAAGATGTGCAAGACGAGTCACGGCCATGCGCCGGATGTCGAGGGGTTCAACGAAATCGCCCGGCCAAAAACCGGGGTGTTGCGAAATCGGCGGCATAACCCAAGCCGATTGTTGCGGCTTCCGGCCGGGACGGTTAGCCTTGCTGGCCGAATGTCTTCTCGAGGTTTTCCCAGTTTTCATCCATTGCATAGGTGGATGACAGGTAGGGGATACCAAGATGGCCGAAGCGAACGGATAGCTGTCCTTCCGCGGTATCCTCGCTCGCATTGGCAATCTGGTGCAGGTAGATCGCGGAAGCGAGGCCGGTACGATCGGCGCCGGACTTGCAGTGGATCAGGATGGGCTTTGGCGCATCGCGCAGCAGGGTGACGAGTTTCTGGGTTTCCTCCAGCGTCAACTGCTGGCGGGCCGACATTCTGAAATCGATATGATTGACGCTAAGGGACGCGGCCGTCGCGACTTCGTCCTTGTACCAGGCAGCATCTTCGCTGCTGCCACGCAGATTGACGATGGTTTTTATGCCGTAGCGCTTGGTATAGTCGGCGACCTGGGCTGAGGTTGGCTGGTTGGATCGATAGAGTTCACCCGGCACGACCGCGTAAAAATTGCCGGTTGCCTGAATGGCCAGAAAATATGCGCCGAATGCCAATACACCCGCAAAGGCGACTAGTGCGCTACACTTCAAAACTCTGATGATCATCGATATGGGACCTCATTTGTCGAGGTCACACTGCAGCTTGCGGCTGACAACAGCCTGAACGCAGTGCAATATTTTGAATAGGCCCTGCGATTGTAATCAGGTTCTAAGCGCCCAGCATCGAAGGCGTGCTTGCGCTACAGTTCCGTAGCATCGCGCCCTTGATGTGAAATATATTTCATAGTATGAATTATATTGACATAGCTTTGCTGTTGCGATTATCTGCCCATACCGGACTTCGAGGAGGAACTCCGGTCTTCATTGGATCATCGGGCCGCCGCTCAGGCGCTGCCGGGTATTTGGGAGGGGCTTCGGCCTCAAGGAGGAAACTTGCGCAAATTTCTAAGCACGACCGCATTGGCGGTCCTTGCATCCACGCTGTTCGCCGGCGCTGCAAGCGCCGAAACGGACAATCCGTTCCGCTGCAAGCCGGGCGAAAAATACGTCATGAACGTCATGGTCTCGGGCGTCGAATACTGGTTCCCGGTCTATGAAATGTTCAAGCAGGCGGGCCAGCAGCTCGGCTGCGAGACCGCCTATACCGGCACGCCGGAATATGACGTCAACAAGCAAATCGCCACGTTCGACCAGGCGCTGGCGCAGAACCCTGCCGGTATCCTCGTCCATCCGATGAACTCCGACCCGTTCATCGAGCCGATCAACCGGGCAATCGACCAGGGCACGGCTGTCGTTACTTTCGCCGCCGATGCGCCGCTCTCCAAGCGCATCTCGTTCATCACCTCGGACAATACCCGCGAAGGCACCTACGCCGCCGACGCGATCGCCGAGAAGATGGGTGGCAAGGGCGAATATGCCGTTTTGGAAAATCCGGGCCAGGACAACCATGACAAGCGCATCGCCGCCTTCATCGCCCGCATGACCGAAAAATATCCGGACATGAAGCTGGTCGGCCGAGCTGCCTCCAACCAGGATCCGACCAAAGCCTATCAGGCGCTTTCGAGCCTCATCCAGGCCAATCCGAACCTCGGGGCCGTGTTCATGCCGGAGGCCAACTCGGCCATCGGCGCGTCGCAGGCCAACAAGGAAAGCGGCGGCAAGATCCTGGTGATGTGCGCCGACGTCAACGCCAACATTCTCGACATGATCAAGGCGGGCGAAGTGTTTGGCTCGATCAACCCGAACCAGGGCATGCAGGGTTACATGGGCTTCATGCTGCTGTGGCTTGCCAAACATCCGGAACTGATCGACCCGATGAACGACGCCAAGCGCGTCGGCTTCAACCCGATGAGCATTCCGTTTGTCGATAACGGTCTGTCGATCGTCACCGCCGACAATGCCGACGACTTCTACTGGGACAAGTACCTGAAGCGGCGGGGCACGAAGGGCATCGAGGAGTAAGCTCTTTGTGCCGGCTGTCCGGGGCATGATGCTCCGGACAGCCACCGCAAGCGTTAGGAGGAGACTATCATGGCGTCGGTGCCGGTCTTGGAAATCCGCAATGTCAGCAAGCACTTCGGTGCCGTGAAGGCGTTGACGGACGTGAGCTTCAGCCTGAAGAAGGGCGAGGTTCATGCGCTTTGCGGCGAAAACGGCGCGGGCAAGTCGACGCTGATGAATATCATTGCCGGTGTACTGCAGCCGACCGAGGGCGACGTGCTCGTCGATGGTGCGCCGGTGAAGGTGACGTCGCCCGCCGTGGCGCAATCGCTCGGACTTGGCCTCGTGCACCAGGAAATTGCCCTCTGCCCCGATGCGACGGTGGCGGAAAACATGTTTATGGCCGCCACCAACCGCCGCCGATCGCCTTTCATGAACTATGGCAGGCTGGAGCGGGAGGCTCAAGGTGTGATGAACCACCTGGCACCGATCGACGTGCGCCAGAAGGTGGCTGAGCTACCAATTTCCAGCCAGCAACTGGTCGAGATCGCCAAGGCGCTGACGCTCGACTGCCGCGTGCTGATCTTCGACGAGCCGACGGCCGCACTAACGGAATCGGAAACCCAGGTGTTGTTCGGGATCATCCGCGATCTGAAGGCGCAGGGCATCTCGATCATCTATATCAGCCATCGCATGGCCGAAATTTTCAGCCTCTGCGACCGGGTCACCGTGTTTCGCGACGGGCGCTATGTCTCGACGGAGAATGTCGCGGACCTGACACCGGATGATATCGTGCGCCGCATGGTCGGCCGCGAGATCACCCAGCTCTATCCGGAAAAGCAGGCGTCGACGGAAAGGACGGACGCGACCATTTTGAGCGTCCGCAATCTTGGTGACGGCGATCGCTTCAACAACGTCAGTTTCGAATTGCGCCAAGGCGAAATTCTTGGCGTCGGCGGGCTGATCGGCTCGGGCCGCACCGAGATTGCCGAGGGCATTTGCGGATTGCGGCCGGCGAGGGAAGGCGAGGTGCAACTGCATGGGCAGCGGCTGCGGGCGCGGTCCTATGCGCAGGCCGTGCAGGCGGGCGTCGTCTATCTTTCGGAGGACCGCAAGGGTTCCGGCGTCTTTCTGGAGCTTTCCATCGCCCAGAACATTGCCGTTCTCGACCTGAAGTCGCTGACCGGGCCGCTGGGCCTGTTGAATTCGAAGGCCGAAGCGGATCGTGCGCGGGATTTGACGAAGCGGCTCGGGGTGCGGATGGGCGGCATCGATATGCCGGTCTCGTCGTTGTCGGGCGGCAACCAGCAGAAGGTGGCGATTGCCAAGCAGCTGGCGGTCAATCCCAAGGTTATCCTGATGGACGAGCCGACACGCGGCATCGATGTCGGCGCCAAATCGGAAATCCACCGGCTCTTACGCGATCTCGCACGCTCCGGCATCGGCATCGTCGTCATTTCGTCGGAACTGCCGGAACTTCTGGGTCTCTGCGACCGGGTGCTGGTGATCCGCGAGGGCACGGTTGCAGGCGTGGTCGAGGGCGAGACGATGACGGAAGAGGCGATCATGCGGCTTGCGTCGGGCGTCGGCGGTCATAACAATTCAAAGGCATCAGAGCATGCCGCATAAAGAACAAGCAGGGGCAGGAGACAAGGTCATGGCGGACGCGTTGACAACGGCACATCAGGCACGCGCGCCCGGCTGGAAACGGCTGGGGACGATGCGCGAGGCGGGACTGATCGCGATCATCCTGGCGCTCTGCATCGCCATGAGCTTCGCCTCGCCGCACTTCCTGACGCTCGGCAACTTCCGGGCCATGCTGATGTCGTTCTCCGTCGAAGGCATCGTCGTCGTTGGCATGACTATCCTGTTGATCGTTGGCGGTATCGACCTGTCGGTTGGCTCGGTCGTCTGCTTCTCGATGGTGCTGTCGGGCTCGCTATTCCTGATGGGGCTCGATCCTTGGAGCGCGTCGCTGATCGGCATCATTGCCAGTGGCCTGATCGGTTGCGTCATGGGCTTCTTCGTCACGGTCGTGGGGCTCAACCACTTCATCACCTCGCTTGCGGCGATGGTGATCGTGCGCGGCATCTGCCTGATCATCACCAAGGGCACGCCGCTGTCGCTGTTCACGCTGCCGCCGTCGTTCAAGGCGATCGGGCAGGGGACGTTCTATGGTATCCCCTATGTGATCCTGATCTTTGTCGCCGTCGTCGTGCTGTTCGATTTCCTGCTGCGCCGGGCAACGGCCTTTCGCAAGGTGTTCTATACCGGCAGCAACGAAAAGGCGGCGCTCTATTCCGGCATCAAGACCAACCAGGTAAAGTTCTGGGTGACGGTGCTCTGCGCCACGCTGTCCGGTGTTGCCGGCGTCATCTATATGTCCCGCTTCGGCGCCGCGACGCCGACCTTCGGTGTCGGCATGGAACTCAACATCATCGCAGCCGCAGTGATCGGCGGCGCCTCGTTGAATGGCGGCTCGGGTACGATCCTCGGCGCGATCCTCGGGATTGCCCTGCTCTCGGTCGTCACCAGTTCGCTGATCCTGCTCGACGTCTCCGTCTATTGGCAAGACATGATCAAAGGTTGCATTCTGCTCGCTGCCGTCTCGATCGACCATTTCCTGCACAAGCGGAAGGCTGCCTGATATGCCGATAGCCAAACTGAAACCCGCCAATGCGCCGCGCGAGGAAATCGTCATCGCCCGGCAGATGCACCAAGCCCTGGTCCTGCATTTCCTCGAAGGACTGACGCAGGCGCAGATCGCCGATCAGCTCGGTCTCTCGCACGCCACCGTCAACCGGCTGATCAAGCGCGGGCGCCAGCTGGGCCTGGTCGAGATCAAGATCAAGTCGCCGGTCGAGCCGCTGGTGGATATGGAAGAACAGCTTCTGGCATTGGGCGGCATCAGCCGCGCCGTGGTGGTGCCGACCGTATCGGAAAATCCGCAGACAGCACTTCAGGCGGTTGGCGAGGCGGCGGCCCGGTTGCTTTTGGAAGAGATCACGGACGGCGATACGATCTGCATTACCGGCGGCAAGGGCGTCAGCGCCGTGGTGGCCGGACTGCAGGCGCAGCGCCGCTTCGATGTCGAGGTAATCCCGGCAACCGGTTGCGTCCAGGGCAAACATTACACCGACGTCAACCACGTTTCGACAATGATGGCTGATCGGCTCGGCGGGCGCTCCTATCAGATCCATGCGCCGCTGTTTGCCGATAGTGCGGCCGAGCGCGGCATGCTGATCAACATGCGTTCCGTCGCCGACGTCTTCAAACGGGCGCGCGAGGCAAAGATCGCCGTGGTCGGTATCGGTTCGATCCTGTCGGACGATTCGAGCTATTACGATCTGCATCCGTCATCGAGTACCGATCGTGCGGCAATCGAGCGCTCAGGTGCTTCCTGCGAATTGCTGGCACATCTGCTCGATGATCACGGACAGGTCTGCGACTACAGCCTCAACCGGTCGCTGGTCTCGCTGACGCTCCCCGAATTCGCCTCGATCCCGACCAAGATCGGCGTGGCGAGCGGGCCAAACAAGGCCGGGCCGATCCTCAGCGTTCTCAGGGGCAATCATCTGGATACGCTGGTGACCGACGAGGCGACGGGTGCGCGGGTACTGGCATTGGCGAATGGCGAAGGAAAATGGGCATGAGCGGACAACAGCTGACACGTGAGATCGGCAAATCCGGCGTTTCCGCCTCGGCGGTCGGGTTGGGTACCTGGGCGATCGGCGGCTGGATGTGGGGCGGGACGGATGAAAACGAATCCATCGCCGCGATCCAGGCCTCGCTTGATGCCGGCGTGACGCTGATCGATACGGCGCCGGCCTATGGGCTGGGCCGCTCGGAAGAAATCGTCGGCAAGGCACTGGCCGGCCGCCGCGACAAGGCTGTGATCGCCACGAAATGCGGCCTTGTCTGGCATACGCAAAAAGGCCGCCATTTCTTCGATCAGGACGGCAAGCCGGTCCACCGCTATCTCGGCCGCGATGCGATCCTGCACGAGGTCGAGGAAAGCCTGACGCGGCTCGGCACCGATTACATCGACCTCTACATCACCCATTGGCAGGACCCGACGACACCGGTCGAGGAGACGATGCGGGCGCTGGAGGACTTGCGGACATCCGGCAAGATCCGGGCGATCGGGGCGAGCAATGTCAGCAAGGACGATCTCAACGCTTATATTGCGGTTGGTGGTCTCGATGCGATCCAGGAGCGGTTCAGCATGATCGACCGTGAGATCGAGGTGGATCTCCTGCCGCTGACCCAAGCCAATGGCATTGCGACGCTCAGCTATTCGTCGCTGGCGCTGGGGCTATTGTCCGGCGCCATCGGCCCGGACCGCGTGTTTTCCGGCGACGACCAGCGCAAGGACAATCCGCGCTTTTCGGTCGGCAACCGTGAGAAGGCAACGGCGCTTGCCGATGCCATCCGGCCGGTCGCGGAAAAGCATGGCGCCAGCATCGCCCAGACCGTGATTGCGTGGACGCTGGCACAGCCGGGGGTGACCTTTGCGCTCTGCGGGGCGCGCAATCCGGCTCAGGCAATCGACAATGCGCGGGCCGGGACCATCCGGCTGGAGGCGGCCGACCTTGCCGCCATCGATACGGCCATAGCGGCGAAACTGACTGATATGGACAGGTAGCGGATCGCCATCATGGAACGTCAAGAGATATTGGACGGGCTGCGCCAAAGCCCGAAGGTGGACGTGTGTGTCATCGGCGGCGGCATCAACGGCATCAGCGTCTTTCGGGAGCTGGCGCTGCAAGGGCTCAGCGTGCTGCTGGTGGAGAAGCACGACTATTGCTCGGGTGCCAGTTCGGCACTGTCGCGCATGGTGCATGGCGGGCTGCGCTACCTGGAAAATGGTGAATTCAAGCTGGTGCAGGAATCGCTGGTCGAGCGCGACCGGCTGTTGCGCAACGCGCCGCATTACGTCGCGCCGCTGCCGACGACGGTGCCTGTCTTCGATATCTTCTCCGGTCTCGGAAATGGCATCGTCCGGTTCCTGGGCCTCAGCCGCCGTCCAAGCCGCCGGGGTGCGGTCGCCATCAAGGCAGGCCTCAGCATCTATGATTTCCTGACGCGCAAGCGGGCGATGATGCCGCGCCATCAGTTTCGCGGCCGCCGCACGACGCTTGAAAAATGGCCGGCACTTCATCCCGGCATCAAGAGTTCAGCCACCTATTTCGATGCCTGGGTCAGCCATCCGGAACGGCTTGGCATCGAACTGTTGCAGGACGGTCTTTCGTCAAAGCTCGGAGCCGCGGCGCTGAACTATGCGGAGCTGTGGCGCACGGAAAATGGCCAGTATCGTGTGGAGGACAGGATCGGCGGCGCGTCTGTGGCCATCGAACCGGCGCTGATCATCAACGCCACCGGCGGCTGGATCGATATCGCCAACCAAAGCCTTTTTTCACGAGAGGCACGTCCGGCACCACTGATGGGCGGCACCAAGGGCTCGCATCTGATCATCGACAATGATGCGTTGCGCGATGCGCTCGCCGATCACATGATCTATTACGAGAACGAGGACGGGCGGATCTGTATCCTCTTTCCCTATCTCGGCAAGGTTCTGGTCGGCTCCACCGATATTCGCGTCGATGATCCGGAAACGGTGCGCTGCGAGGCGGATGAAAGGGACTACATCCTGCAATCGCTCGCTTTCGTGCTGCCGGATATCAAGATCAAGCCCGAGGAAATCGTCTTCCAGTTTGCCGGCGTGCGGCCATTGCCGGCCAGCACCGACAGCTTCACCGGCCGTATTCCGCGCGATCATTTTTGCACGGTCGTGGAACCCAGGGATGGTGGTCCGCCGGTGCTGTGCATGATCGGCGGCAAGTGGACGACATTCCGGTCGTTCGGCGAATTGGCCGCCGACATGGCGCTGGAAAGGCTGGGGCAGCAACGCCGTGTTGTGACGACCGACCGGCCAATCGGCGGCGGGCGGGCATTTCCCGCCAACGCGCCGGTCTGGCTTGCCAGCGTGGCGACCGCCAAGGGCCTTTCCGGCGTGCGTATGGCTGAGCTGTTTTCCCGCTATGGCACCGGTGCTGAGGTGGTTGCCGGCTTCATCGCCGCAGGCCCGGATACGGCGTTGCCCCATGCGAGTTACTCGGTGCGCGAATTGCTGTTTATGATCCGCGATGAAGCCGTCGAACATCTCGATGACCTGCTCTTGCGGCGAACGACTCTGGCCGTCTCGGGCGAACTCTCGCTCGACATGATGGACGCCGTTCTCGATCTTCTGGCGCAGGAAAAGCGCTGGACATCAGCGCAGCGCGCCAGCGAGCGCACCCGTTTTCTCACCCTTCTCACCGAACGTTACGGCGTCGATGAAGACATGCTTTCCGCAAGGAACGAACCAAGGAGTACAGAATGCGACACAACAGCAAAGTCCGGATGAACCGGCTGTTTGGCAACGGCCGCTGCCTCGACGTGGCGATCGATCACGGCGTCTGCAACGAGCCATCCTTCCTCAACGGATTGGAGGACATTCAGGCTGTGGTCAAGGCGCTTGTTTCGGCCGCGCCGGATGCGATCCAGATGAATTACGGCCAGGCGGACCTGTTGCAGAACGTTCCCGGCAAGGACAAGCCGGCGCTGGTCATGCGCATCGATATGGGCAATCCCTATAACCGCATCCGCCACCGCGACATGTGGGCGGTGCTGCAGAACGAGGCCGAGCCGCTGATCGGCGCGCTCGAGATGGACGCGGCCTGCGTCGTCGTCAACCTGTTCATGCTGCCGGACGAGCCGGACCTGTTTCGCCAGTGCGTGCAGAACATTTCTCGCGTGCGAGCGGATTGCGACAAATATGGCATGCCGCTGATGATCGAGCCGCTGGTGATGCAGCCGGTCACCGAAAAGGGCGGCTACATGGTCGATGGCGATGCGGACAAGATCGTTACGCTGACGCGGCTTGCGCGCGAAATGGGCGCCGATATCGTCAAGGCCGACCCGACCGACAATGCCGAGGATTTCCACCGCGTCGTCGAGGCAGCCCGCTGCCCGGTTCTGGTGCGTGGCGGCGGCAAGGAAGATCTGCGTGCGGTGTTCGACAAATCTGCGGCCTTGATGCGGCAGGGCGCGATGGGCATGGTCTATGGGCGCAATATCTATCAGCACGCCAATCCGAGTGCCGTGGTGCGCGGACTGATGGCGATCATCCACGAGAACGCCAGCGGCGAAGAGGCTTTTGCTGTTTATCAGCAGGGGTAAGTGGTGAATTCACTTCTCCCCACCGGGGAGAAGTGCCGAGCGTATGCGAGGCGATGAGGGGCGGCTAATTCAGAGCCTGTCGCCCCCTCATCCGGCCCTGCGGGCCACCTTCTCCCCGCTGGGGAGAAGAGGGATCGGCGCTGGGCTTTCTGGACGAACCGCGCAAAACTGTCAGAGCCTTGGGAGGGGTTCAGAATGAAACAATATCTTTTGGGGCTCGACGCCGGAAACACCGTTATCAAGGCGGTGATTTTCGACCGGGCGGGCAACGAAATCGCGGCTGCGGCTGAAGAGGGGCATAGCCGCATGCCGAGCCCAGGGCATGTCGAGCGTGGTCTGGACGAGCTTTGGACAAATGCACGGCAGGTTATTCGCGCCTGCATCGAAAAGGCCAAGATTCGCCCGGAGGAAATTGCGGCGATCGGTTGCGCCGGGCATGGCAACGGTCTCTATGCGCTCGATCGCGATGGCGCTCCGCTGCTTGGCATCCAGTCGCTGGATACGCGGGCGGCCGGTCTGGTCGATGAATGGCGAGGATCGGGCGTCGGTGAGCGGACCTATCCGATTGCCCGCCAGCGTCCATGGCCATCGCAGACGCCGACCTTGCTCGCCTGGCTGAAGCGTCACCGGCCGGAGCAGTTCAGCCGGATCGGCACGGTGTTCTTCTCCAAGGATTTCATCGTAAACCGCCTGACCGGCGAGCGGGTCAGCGAAGTTTCCGACATGTCGGGTGCCGGGCTGCTCGACCTTGCTGCGCGCCATTACGACAAGGCGCTGATGGAGGCCTATGGCCTTGGCGATTGTTTGGATCTGCTGCCGCCGTTGATCGAAAGCGCCGATATCGCCGGCACGGTGACGGCAGAGGTCGCCAAGCAAACCGGTCTTGCTGCCGGCACGCCTGTAGTCGGCGGACTGTTCGATGTCGTCGCCTCGGCGCTCGGCTCGGGTGTGACGCGCACCGGCAGTGCCTCGATCATCGCCGGTACCTGGAGCATCAACCAGGTGATCATCGACGGTCCAGACCTCGACGGACCGGTGTTCATGTCCTCGACCTTCGATCGCAGCCGCTATATGGCGATGGAAAACAGCGCCACCTCGGCAGCCAATCTCGAATGGCTGGTCAAGGAGTTCTTCGAAGGCGAGCATGCGGAAGGTGTTTCGCCGTTTGATGCCTGCTGCGCACTGGCCGGGGCTGTCGAAACCGCGGCGGACGACCCACTCTACCATCCCTATCTCTACGGCGCCCAGCAGGACGGCCATGCACGCGCCGGCTTCTACGGCATTGCCGGCTGGCACACCAAGGGGCATCTGGTGCGCGCGCTGCTCGAAGGTGTCGCGTTCGGCCACCGGGCGCATATCGAGACGATCCGCAAGGCCGGGGCTGTGTTTAACGAAGCGGTGCTTTCCGGCGGCGGGGCTCGCAGCCTGATCTGGCCGCAGATCTTTGCCGATGTGCTCGGCGTCCCCGTCACGGTTGCCCGCTCGCGCGAAACCGGTGCGCTGGGGGCAGCGATTGCGGCCGGAACCGGCGTCGGTATCTTTGCGGATTTTGAAGCCGGTGCGGCGGCCATGGTGCAGGCCGAGCGGCATTATCGTCCGAACGTCTCGCTTGAGGCGCATTATACCCGGCGCTACGCTCTCTATAACGATATAGCCGAAGCCATGGCACCGCTCTGGCGGCGTCTGACGGCGGTGCAGCCTGTTGTTGCTGGAGTGGCGGCGTGACCATGCGTGTGAATGATGCAGCGATTGATGCGGGAAGCTACGACTTCATCGTCGTCGGTGCTGGATCGGCGGGATGCGTTCTCGCCAACCGGCTTTCAGTCGATCCGAACAACCGCGTCCTGTTGCTCGAGGCCGGCGGCAGCGACCGGTATCACTGGGTGCATGTGCCGATCGGTTACCTCTACTGCATGGGCAATCCGCGCACCGACTGGATGATGAAGACGGCGGCAGAAGCCGGGTTGAACGGCCGGTCCTTGCCCTATCCGCGTGGAAAGGTGCTCGGCGGCTGCTCGTCGATCAATGGCATGATCTATATGCGCGGCCAGGCGGCGGATTATGACGGCTGGCGGCAGGCAGGCAATTCCGGCTGGGGCTGGGACGACGTGCTGCCCTATTTCCTGAAATCCGAGGACAATTATCGCGGCAAGTCGGGGATGCACGGGGCAGGCGGCGAATGGCGGGTGGAAAAGCAGCGGCTGTCCTGGCCGATCCTCGATGCCTTTCGCGATGCCGCCGAAGAACTCGGTATTCCGAAAACCGACGATTTCAACGATGGCGACAATGAAGGCTCGGGCTATTTCGAGGTCAACCAGCGCGGCGGCCTGCGCTGGAACACCACCAAGGCCTTCCTGCGCCCGGCGATGAAGCGGGCCAATCTGCGCGTGCTGACCGGGGCCGAAACCGAGCGGCTGGAATTCGACGGCAAGATGGTGACCGGCGTGCGGTTCCGGCTAAACGGACAGACCCATGTCGCCCACGCTAGCCGCGAGGTCGTGCTGTCGGCAGGAGCAATCAACTCGCCGAAAATCCTGGAGCTTTCCGGGGTCGGCCGTCCGGATGTGCTGTCCCGTGCCGGAATCGAACCAACCCATGAACTTGCGGGTGTCGGCGAAAATCTGCAGGACCATCTGCAGATCCGCACGGTGTTTCGCATCGAGGGCGCCAAGACGCTGAACCAGCTCTATCATAACCTGTTCACCCGGGCAGGCATGGGGCTCGAATATATGCTGCGGCGGTCCGGTCCCCTGTCGATGGCGCCGAGCCAGCTGGGCATCTTTGCCAAGAGCGATCCGGCGGTGGCCACCGCCGATCTCGAATATCATGTCCAGCCCCTAAGCACCGACCGGCTCGGTGAGCCGCTGCACAAATATCCTGCCGTAACCGTGTCCGTCTGCAACCTGCGGCCGGAAAGCCGGGGGACGGTGCACGTCGCCGGACCGGAGCTTTCCGTCGCCCCGGAGATCCGCCCAAACTATCTGTCGACCGCCGGGGACCGGATCGTTGCGACCAACTCGATCCGTCACGCGCGCCGTCTGATGGAGGCCGGTGCCATCGCCAAATACCGGCCGCAGGAAATGCTGCCGGGCACGGAATACCAGAGCGACGAGGAGCTGATCCGTCGCGTCGGCGATATCGCCACGACGATTTTCCATCCGGTCGGCACCTGCAAGATGGGCAGCGACACGATGGCGGTGGTCGATCCGCAGTTGCGGGTGCATGGCTTGGCGAAACTGCGGGTGGTCGATGCCTCGATCATGCCGACCATCGTTTCGGGCAATACGAACTCACCGGTGATCATGATTGCGGAGAAGGCGGCGGAGAGTATTTTGTCGGGGGCTTAGGGCAGGCTTCTCTTCTCCCCAGCGGGGAGAAGTGCCGAGCGGATGCGAGGCGATGAGGGGGCTTCGGCGAAGCCGGAGCCAGACAGAGGTGGCCTTCGGCCCCCCTCATCCGGCGCTACGCGCCACCTTCTCCCCGCTGGGGAGAAGAGGGAGATCGTTGAAAAGCTCCGTCGTTCAGCCACTGACTTCGGGGGTGCCGTCTCTACACCCCAATGATCTGCCAGATAGCTTTATCAGCTTATCTGGCGGCGCGGACTTTCATCCGAACCATCGCCTGCCCGAATGTTCAGCCTTAGATGTGTTCAGCGAAAACCGAGAAATCGCTGCCCTCGAAATCCGTCGAGGCGCTGACGGCTGCCCAATCCTCGGCGGCTTTGCTGCGCGCGGCTTCGGTCTGCTTGTACATGTAGAGGGCATCGCTGCCGAGCAGCAGGTGGGCGGGAAGATCGGTGCGGCCGGCGAGGTCGATGATCACCTGGGCGATTTTTTCGGGATCGCCGAATTCCTTGCCGACATAGGCTGCGAGCAGGGCCGTTATCGCCCCGACGCTCGGTTCATAGTCCGGCATGATCGTGGGAACGTTGCCGCGCGCCACGTGACCCCAGTTGGTGCGCATGCCGCCCGGCTCAAGCGCGATGACCTTGACCCCAAAGGCTGCCGCTTCTATCGCCAGGACTTCGGTAAAGCCGCCGACCGCCCATTTCGCCGATTGGTAGGCGCTGAGGCCCGGCGTTGCGATGCGGCCGCCGACCGAGGAGATATTGATGATATGGCCGGAGCGCTGCTTGCGCATGACCGGCAGGGCGGCGCGGGCGAGATTGACGACACCGTAGAAATTGGTGTCGATCTGCGCCTTGAAGGCTTCGGCCGTGGTCTGCTCGAACGGTGCGACATTGCCGTAGCCGGCATTGTTGACCAGCACGTCGAGCCTGCCGAATGTATCGACGGCGAGTTGCACCGCCGCTTCGGCCGCCGCAGCATCGGTGACATCAAGTGGTGCGGTCAGGACCTGATCGCCATAGTGGTCCTTCAGGGCGGAAAGGCGTTGCGGGTCCCGGGCGGTGGCGACGAGGCGGTCGCCGCGGCTCAGGACTGCTTCGGCGATGTTGCGGCCAAGACCGCTGGCGCTACCGGTGATCAACCATACTTTAGACATGTCATTTTCCTTCGTTGATGAAATAATGAATGATTACTCACTCATTATTTAGGTGAAAAATAAGGATGTTATCGGGCCGAGATGGCCCCCCAAAAAGCGTCGAAACCGGCACTCTTGTGGATTTTTATATTGGCCGGGTCGCGGGCGATGAATTCGAGGACCATTTCGGCAAGGGATTCGATGATGCCGCCGACAAAGGCGATCGGCTGAGGGCGCAGAACGCCGGTGGCAAAACCCTCGTGGAGCATCGCTTCCATGTCGCGGAAGCCTTCAGCGCCGGCTTTGCGGGTCGCCTCGGTGATCTTGTCGGAAACGCTTAGTTGGCGCATCGCCTTGCGTTTTGCCGGGCTGATCGCGCCCCAGTCGATGGACCGATCCCACAGGTGCCGGCAGCGATCCTTGACGCTGGCATTGGCGGGATAGTCGGTGATCAACATGGCCCTGAACTCAGACTTCAGATGAAGGTACAGCTGGTTCAGCAGATCGTCCTTGTTGCTGAAATAGGTAAACAGCGATCCTTCAGCGACACCGGCGCCTTTAGCGATCCTGGCGGTCGACGCACCAATGCCGAGTGCTGCCACGGCTTGCGTGGCAGCATCGAGGATGGCGTTGCGCTTGTCTTCGCTTAAGGGGCGGGCCAAGGGATCATTCCAATGAGTGAGTACATGCTCAGTTATATGGTGGTGGATATTCCGGAGTCAAGGGCTGCGCGGAGCGGGAGCGTCATCGAAGCTTCGATAGGCCATGCGCTTGTAGGCCTCGATGAGGACGCGCCCTTCCGTTTCTCCGGTCGAGATCGCCAGCCGCATGACGCATTCGCAGAAATACATCACCAGCAAGGCCGACGCCTGAAGCTTGCCCAAGTCCTCTTCCGGCAACGCGCGCTTCAGCGCGGCAGTGAGAAGGATGGCATTCTGCCGGCTTGCCTCAAGCTCGATCTCCCGCAGGGCCTTGTCCGCCTGCATCGCCGACCAGATGTCGCGGATCACCGGCTCTGCCAGGAATATCCCGTAATATTCGTCGATCAGAGCCGAGAAGGCCTGCTGCAGGTCTTCGATCGTCTTCACGTCAGTGAGGCCATCGGTGATGCAGGTGCGCGAGATGGCATTGTAGCGCTCGGCCAGCGTCCGGATGATCGCCGCCTTGTCGGGAAAATACTGGTAGAGCGAGCCGATCGAAATGCCGCTCAACTCGGCGACTTCGCTCATC
Organism: Pararhizobium sp. PWRC1-1; assembly: GCF_049897905.1. Lineage (NCBI taxonomy): Bacteria > Pseudomonadati > Pseudomonadota > Alphaproteobacteria > Hyphomicrobiales > Rhizobiaceae > Pararhizobium > Pararhizobium sp. PWRC1-1. The sequence goes on from NZ_JAFCXE010000011.1 coordinate 37,683, forward strand.
CGCATCGTGTCGCTGCCGCGCTCGGCAATCAACCGGGAGGCGCTTGCCAGAATATGCTCGACCCGTTCACGGCTGCGCTTCTGCGTCGGTGATTTGCGCATCGCCCCGTCTTCTTCCGGTACCGGCGAGGGGGCTGTCTGGTCCACGGTCAAGCTATGTCCTTTCGATATTTCGCTTGACGATCAAAATACGAGGGTTTATCACATTTAGCAAATGTGAGGATAGCTCATGTTTTGAGTATCAACGGGAGCGAGATGATGGGCAGCGAAACGATTTTGATCCTGGGCGGCAGTGGCAAGACCGGGCGCCGGGTGGCGGAACGCCTGATGGCAAAGGGAAAAGACGTGCGGCTTGCGTCGCGATCGACCGTTCCGGCGTTCGACTGGACGGATTCATCGGGCTGGGCCGCCGCGCTTGACGGTGTCGATGCCGCCTATGTCAGCTATCAGCCGGACCTTGCTGTGCCAGGTGCCGTCGAAGCAATTGGCACGCTCTGCCGGTTGGCAGCCGAAAAGGGCGTGAAGCACTTGGTCCTCCTGTCAGGGCGCGGAGAAGATGAAGCGCAGGCGGCAGAAGAGGCTTTGAAGCAGTGCGGCGTTGGCTACACCATCATCAGCGCCAGCTGGTTCTTCCAGAATTTCAGCGAGGCTTTCCTGCTCGACGGCATTCAGGCAGGCGAACTGATCCTGCCGGTCGGCGAGGTCAAGGAACCGTTCATCGATGCCGATGATATCGCCGATGTTGCCGTTGCCGCTTTGACGGAGCCGGGACATATGGGCAAGACCTATGAGGTGACCGGCCCGCGCCTGATAACATTCGGCGAGGCGGTGGCGGACATCGCCCGGCAGACGGCACGCGATATCCGCTTCACCACGGTCGATATCGGCGACTATGTGGCCCTGCTGGAAGAGGCGCAGATTCCGGCTGACTACATCTGGCTGATACGCTACCTCTTCACCAGCGTTCTGGATGGCCGCAACGAGAGCATGACGAATGGCGTTGCCCAGGCGCTCGGCCGCCAGCCGCGCGACTTTACCGATTTTGTCCGTGCCGCGGCGGCGACCGGTGTCTGGGAGGGGCCGAAATGATTGCCGCACTTTTCCCCTGGCTGATCTTTTCGGCCGCGATCGGGGCCGGGCTCAATGCGGGCCTGTTCTTCATCTTCTCGGTCTGCATTATGGCCGCGCTTGCGCGTTTGCCGGCCGAGCAGGGCATTGCCGCCATGCAGGCGATCAATGTGGTGATCCTCAATCCCTGGTTCCTGCTGGCCTTTATGGGAACGGCGGTTCTGGCGCTTGTCCTCGCCGCCGGCGGTTTCATCTATGGCGGGCCGGCGCGTTTCTATCTGATCGCCGGTGGGCTGCTCTTTCTCGGTGGCGTGATTCTGGTGACGATGATCGTCAACGTGCCGATGAACAACGCGCTCGAAGCATTGCAGGCGGGCAGCGAAGAAGCCGCCCGCCTGTGGTCATCGACCACTCTCGTTGATTGGGTCTGGTGGAACCATGTGCGGACACTGTCGTCGATCGGTGCATTGGGCTGCTTCGTCATGGCTTTTCGCGCGGCCTGAGCGTCAGCCCAGTGCATTCGCCCGTGTCTTCAGGATGGCTGAGAAACGCGGGTCGAAGGCGCGGCTGATCGGTTCGGCGGCTGCACCCAGCGCCACCGACCAGGGATCGGTCATGCCCAGCTGCAGGCGCGGTATCGATCGGCCCGGACGGTTGGCGTTGGATGGAAGCAGGGGATGGATGGCCTGCAGAAGCTTGCGGGTCAGCGCCTCCGGACCGGTGGAGCACAGGATGACGGTCTGCGGATCGAAGATCGTCTCGATGATCTGCACGCCCCAGCGCAATTCCTCGGCAGCAGCATCGATCCATGATGCCATGGCCGGATCGCCGGTATTGACCAGCATGTTCAGCCGCTCCGGCAGTCCGGGATCGGACGGGTCGGCGCCGAGATGCTGGTAGAGTGAGGCAAGCGACGCACGGTGTTCGAGCGACGTCTGGTCCGGGCGCCGCAGGGTGGGGGGCAGAAGTACCATGCCGATTTCACCGGCATTGCCGTTGGTGCCGGCATAGAGTTCGCCGTTCAGAATGAGGCCCGCGCCGATACCGAAACCGACATAGAGGCAGACGGCGTGGTCGATGCCGTGGGCAGCGCCGACCATGCGTTCGGCGGTGGCGCAGGCGGCAGCGTCGTTCTGTAGCGCCACTTCCAGTCCGGTACCGGCGGCCAGCGTTTCCAGCAGCGGAAAATTTTGCCAGGCGGCCATCATCCACTGATCGTCATTGTCGGTTGCAAGGCCGAACGGACCCGGCATAGCGACGCCGAGGCCGACGAGCCGCTTTTCGGCCTGTTCGGCGCTGCCGGCAAGTTCCGTGCGGACCTGTTCGATCAGGTCGAGAATGACTTTCGCGCCAGTGGCCGGGCCGCCCGGCGGCAGGTTTGCCTGGGCGCGCACCAGAACGGTGCCGACGAGATCCACCGCGATCGCCCTTGTGACATGCCGGTCGATCTGCAGGCCGATGGCAAAGGCGCCGTCCGGCACCAGCCGGTAGGGCGTCGAGGGCTGGCCGCGGCCGTTGCGTACGGCGGTCAGCGATACCACCAGTCCGTCCCGCTCCAGATCCTCGATAATGTTGGATACGGTCTGCTTGGTGAGCTTCGTTGCGCGGGCGAGATCGGCGCGCGACAATTGCCCGTTCAGCCGCAGCGCATCGATCATGACGCGGCGGTTATGGGCGCTGGTGCCCTCCTGATTGGTGCCGCTCTTGGCCCGGATCGGTCGCATCTCGTTCATCCCGCGAAATCCTCTTGACACCATTAGAATATTGAACAAGAATTAAGTCAAAGCAATTGACTTAATAAAAAGAGCCGCAGAGCTTTTAGGGAACAAACGGCATCACGGGATCAGTCCTAGTGGCCGCACAACACTTCGACAAGGCATGCCGGACGCCGCTTTTAAGCGGTTTCACGGAAAGGCACGTGTTTTAGCGGGCCGACGAGACGACTGTTGTTATCACTGGAGGGAAAAGACATGCTGAAATCCAAACGCAATGCGCTGATGGGGGCTGCCCTGGTCGGCGCCTTTTTTGCAACCAACGCCTATGCCGAAACGACGCTCAATGCGCTGTTCATGGCGCAGGCCGCCTACAGCGAAGCCGATGTCCGGGCCATGACCGATGCCTTTGCCAAGGCCAATCCGGACGTCAAGGTCAATCTGGAATTCGTGCCTTACGAAGGCCTGCACGACAAGACCGTTTTGGCGCAAGGGTCCGGCGGCGGCTACGATGTCGTGCTGTTCGACGTGATCTGGCCAGCCGAATATGCCAGCAACAAGGTTCTGGTCGACGTGTCCTCGCGCGTCACCGACGACATGAAGAAGAACGTGCTGCCGGGTGCATGGACGACGGTGCAGTATGACGGCGCCTATTACGGCATGCCGTGGATCCTCGATACGAAATACCTGTTCTACAACAAGGAAATCCTCGAAAAGGCCGGCATCAAGACGCCGCCGAAGACCTGGGATGAGCTTGCCGAGCAGGCCAAGGCCATCAAGGACAAGGGCCTTCTGGCCACCCCGATCGCCTGGAGCTGGTCGCAGGCGGAAGCGGCGGTTTGCGACTACACCACGCTGGTCAGTGCCTATGGCGGTGACTTCCTGAAGGATGGAAAGCCGAACTTCCAGACCGGTGGCGGCCTCGATGCGCTGAAATACATGGTGTCGAGCTATTCGTCGGGCATCTCCAACCCGAACTCCAAGGAATTCCTGGAGGAGGACGTCCGCAAGGTGTTTGAAAACGGTGAAGCCGCTTTCGCGCTGAACTGGACCTATATGTACAACCTCGCCAATACCGGCAAGGACAGCAAGGTGGCCGGCAAGGTCGGCGTCGTTCCGGCGCCGGGTGTTGCAGGCAAGAGCGAGGTTTCGGCCGTCAACGGCTCGATGGGCCTCGGCATTACCGCAACCAGCAAACATCCCGACGAGGCCTGGAAATACATCACATTCATGACCTCGCAGGCCGTGCAGAACCAGTATGCCAAGCTCAGCCTGCCGATCTGGGCGTCGTCCTATGAGGATGCGGCCGTCAGCAAGGATCAGGAAGAGCTGATCGCCGCTGCCAAGCTGTCGCTGGCTGCCATGTATCCGCGGCCGACGACGCCGAAATATCAGGAACTGTCCGTCGCGCTGCAGCAGGCCATTCAGGAAGCTCTGCTTGGCCAGACAAGTCCGGAGGATGCCCTGAAGACCGCCGCCGAGAATAGCGGTCTCTAAGACGCCGGGGTCCGCTCCCCCGTCTCGTATCCACCGATCTCCGGGCGGCACCCTCCCTGCCGCCCGGACCCTCGCATCCCCCCTTGCATCCCATAGTATTTTCAGGAAGAGTTGCCCCATGTCCGGGACATCGATGACCACACGTGCATGGCTGCTGATGCTACCGCTGCTCGCCGTCATGATCGCCGTCATCGGCTGGCCGCTCGCCGATACCGTCGGGCTTTCCTTCACCGATGCCAAGCTGGTCGGCACGGCCGGTAATTTTGTCGGCATCGACAATTACGTGAAGACGCTGACGAGTTCGAATTTCCAGCGCACGCTGACGACGACGACGATCTTTGCCGTCATCTCCGTCTTTGCTGAAATGGTTCTGGGCGTTCTGGCGGCCCTTCTGCTCAACCAGCAATTTTACGGCCGCACCGTGCTGCGCGGGCTGATGATCCTGCCCTGGGCATTGCCGACCGTGGTCAACGCCACGCTCTGGCGGCTGATCTATAATCCGGAATATGGCGCGCTGAACGCAGCGCTGACCCAGATCGGCATGCTTGATGCCTATCGTTCCTGGCTCGGTGAACCGGGCACGGCGCTGGCGTCGCTGATCATCGCCGACTGCTGGAAGAATTTTCCGCTGGTGGCGCTGATTGCGCTGGCTGCACTGCAGGCCGTACCGCGCGATATCACCGCCGCATCGCTGGTCGATGGTGCCGGACCCTTTGCCCGCTTCCGCTTCGTCATCCTGCCCTATCTTGCCGGTCCGCTGATCGTGGCGCTGGTGCTTCGAACCATTGAGGCGTTCAAGGTGTTTGACATCATCTGGGTGATGACACGCGGCGGCCCGGCCAATAGCACCCGCACGCTATCGGTCCTCGTTTATCAGGAAGCGTTTTCCTTCCAGCGAGCCGGATCGGGGGCGTCGCTGGCGCTGATCGTCACGCTTCTGGTGGCCGTTTTGGCGGCGGCCTATGCCGTGTTGGTGCGGCGGACGGCGGGGAGCACGGCATAATGGAACGCAAGAGTTTTCTGTTTTCCTTCTTCATCCATGCCTGCGCGCTTCTGCTCGCGGTCATCATCCTTGCGCCGGTTGCCTGGCTGTTCATCATGAGCATCTCGCCGGCTGCCGACCTGACGGCCAAGCCGCTGGTCTGGTGGCCGCAGACGGTCGATTTCTCACGCTATGGCATTTTGCTTTCCAGCGTCGAAAACAGTGCTGGTGCGGCCTTTGTCGCATCGCTGGTGAACAGCATCCTCGTTGCCGGCATGGCGACTATCGCCGCCCTGGTGCTTGCCATTCCGGCCGCCTGGGCCGTGTCGCGCACGCCGTCCGTCGGCTGGTCGCTCTACATGGTGATTGCCACCTACATGCTGCCGCCGGTGGCGCTGGCGGTGCCGCTCTATTTCGGGCTTGCGCATCTCGGCCTGCTCAATAGCGTCTTCGGGCTGGCGCTGGTCTATCTGACCATCCTTGCGCCATTTACCACCTGGCTGATGAAATCCGGCTTCGATGCCATTCCGAAGGAGATCGAGGCGGCGGCGATGATGGATGGGGCAGGGCTGTTTGCCACCCTGCGGATCATCACCTTGCCGCTCGCAGCCCCTGTGATGGCAACGTCGGCGCTGTTTGCCTTCCTGCTGGCCTGGGACGAATTCTTCTACGCGCTGCTGTTCACCTCTGACCTGCGCGCCAAGACACTGACCGTTGCCATCGCCGATCTCGCCGGTGGCCGCGTTTCCGATTACGGACTGATCGCAACCGCGGGCGTGCTTGCCGCCCTGCCGCCCGTGGTGATTGGTCTTGTCATGCAACGCGCCCTGATTTCCGGGCTCACCAGCGGTGGCGTCAAGGGATGACCATGACCTCAAACGATAATCGTCCGTCCGGGCTTCAAGCGATCGACCGCGAAATGGCAAGGCAGAATGCCGATGCGATTGCTTCCTTTGAGAGCGCGGGCGAGAGAGCCAAGGCGATCGCCGCATCGTTGCGGGAAACCGGTGGCTTGCTTTTGCTCGGCATGGGCGGGTCGCATGCGGTCAATCGCGCTGTCGAGCCGCTTTATCGGGCGCTTGGGATAGAGGCGATCGCCGTGACGTTGTCCGAGCAGCTCGGCATGCCGCTTGCGATCGAAGGCCGCACCGTTTTGATTACCTCGCAATCTGGCGAGAGTGCCGAGGTTTTGCGCTGGTTTTCGGAAACCGGCGGGTCCGAGGATACGTTCGGCCTGACGCTGGAGGGGACATCTTTTCTGGCCAAGGCAACGCCTTGCCTTGTCGGAAGCGGCGGCACCGAACTCGCCTTTGCCGCGACGCGCAGCCTGACGGTGAGTTTCGCGCTGCATCTGGCGGTGCTCTCGGCGCTTGGCGAGGATCCGGCACCGGCGCTGGCCGTGCTCTCGGCGCTTGCGACCAATGATATTACCGCAGCACTTGCCGCGTTTGAAACCGTCGCGACCGTGGTGACTTCCGGCCGCCGTCTGCAGGGGCTGGCGGAAGCGCTGGCATTGGGGTTGACCGAGCTTTCGCGCTATCCCTGCTTTTCGCTGGAGGGTGGGCAGCTTCGGCATGGCCCGATGGAAATGCTGGGTCCGAAGGTTGGTGTCGTACTGTTTCGCGGTGAAGACGCGACCGCCGATCTGGTGACGGCTATGGCCGTCTCGGCGGTGGAGACCGGGGCTCCGGTCATCGTGTTCGATGCGTCCGGTCAACAGCCGGTGGAGGGGACGACAACGCTCAGCTTTGCGCCGGCAACGGGGCTTGCAGCCATCTTTTCGATGCTGCCGGTAGCCCAGCGTTTTATGATTGCCTTTGCCGAAGCCCGCGTCGACAACGCTGGAACGCCGGTGCGTTCCACCAAGATCACCCGGAGTGAATGACATGCGTCCGCTTGCCGTGATCGGAAACGTCAATGTCGACCTGATCCTCGGGCCGGCGGAGCCCTGGCCAAAGGCGGGCACCGAGATCATCGTCGATCATGACGAATTGCGGGTCGGCGGCTCGGCTGGCAATGCAGCACTGGCCTGGAAGGCGCTCGGGGTCGATTTCGATATCGCTGCCAACACCGGCACAGACGAGTTCGGCCGCTGGCTGCGCGAGGCCTTTGGCCGTCAGGCGGAAAAGTGGCTGATCCGGCCGGAGGGGACGACGCTTTCGGTCGGCATCACCCATCCCGACGGCGAGCGGACATTCTTCACGACGCGCGGACACCTGCCGCGATTTTCGCTCGATTGCGTCTTGGCGGCCCTCGACGGCGCCCGGCTATCCGGCGGCTACGCGCTGCTCTGCGGCTCATTCCTCACCGACGATCTGACCGCGGATTACCCCTCTCTGTTCGACTGGGCCGACACGCATAAAATTACGCTGGCACTCGATACCGGCTGGCCGCTCGATGGCTGGACGGAGGCAAACCGGCAGGCAACGCGCGGCTGGCTTTCGCGCTGCGGCTGCGCGCTGTTGAATGAGGTGGAATCGACGACGTTGTCCGGCCTTGCCGACCCCACGGAGGCCGCCCGCGAACTCAGGCGTCATATGCCGAAGGATGCCATCGTCGTGGTCAAGCGCGGCCCGGACGGTGCCTTGGCGATCGGCGCCGATGGCGCGCTGGTGTCCGCTGCGGCGCCGAGCGTTGAGGTTGTCGATACCATTGGGGCCGGCGATGTCTTCAATGCGGCTTTCTTGGTCGCGCTTGCCGAAGGCCAGCCGCTGCAGGACTGTTTGCAGGCCGGAACTGCTGTCGCCTCGCGCGCTATTTCCACGCTTCCCCGCAACTATGGTGGCCCTTTGGCGACTGCTACCGGAGAGACCGCATCATGAGCGCGCTCGAAATCGAGAATATCCGCAAGACCTATGGCGCGCTGGAAACCCTGAAGGGCATCGATATCTCGCTGGAAAGCGGCGAGTTTCTGGTGCTGCTCGGGTCATCGGGTTGTGGCAAGTCGACCTTGCTCAACATTATCGCCGGTCTGGCCGAGGCATCGGGCGGCGATATCCGGATCGGCGGCCGTTCGATCCTCGGTGTGCATCCGAAGGACCGCGACATCGCCATGGTGTTCCAGTCCTATGCGCTCTACCCGAACCTCTCGGTCCATCGCAATATCGGTTTCGGGCTGGAGATGCGCAAGGTCCCAGTGGCTGAGCGGGAAAAGGCGGTGCAGGAAACGGCCAAGCTGCTGCAGATAGAAAATCTGCTGGATCGCAAGCCCGGCCAGCTTTCCGGCGGCCAGCGCCAGCGCGTGGCAATCGGCCGGGCGCTGGTGCGCAAGCCGCAGGTCTTCCTGTTCGACGAACCGCTTTCGAACCTCGACGCCAAGCTGCGCATGGAAACCCGCACCGAGCTGAAGCGGCTGCACCAGATGCTCGGCACCACGATTGTTTACGTCACCCATGACCAGATCGAGGCGATGACGCTGGCGACACGGATCGCGGTGATGCGCAACGGCCGGATCGAACAGCTTGGCACGCCGGAGGAGGTCTATGACCATCCGGCGACGCTCTACGTTGCAGGTTTCGTCGGCTCACCGCCGATGAACGTGCTGGATGGTGTGGTCACAGGCGAAGGCGTGCAACTCGACGGATCAGGTGCCATCATCGCCTTGCCGGCGCGGCTCAAAAATGCAGCACCAGCGGGACGGCGGGTCAAGCTCGGTGTGCGCCCGGAAGCGCTTCAGCTCACGGGGACCGCGACCCAAACTCCGGTGCTTGAGGTCGAGATCGAGGTTGTCGAACTGACCGGCCCGGAACTGGTGGTAACAGGCCGGGTCAGCGGACAGCGGGTGACCGCCTGCCTGCCACCGCGCCCCAAGCTGACGGTCGGTATGAAACAGGCTTTCGGCTTTGACGACGATGCCTTGCATCTGTTCGACGCGCAGACCGAACTGGCACTCGGCTGAGCGGGACTACCGGGCAGCGCCAAGCCTCACCAGGAAACGGTTCGCCCATCGAAAGCGCGGAAGCTGCCGCTATCGGCCAAGGTGGCACTATCGATGATTCTACGCAATCCGGCAGCGCTTTCTGCGACGGGCACCACCGCCTCATCGCCGCCCATGTCGGTTTTCACCCATCCCGGATGCAGTGACAGCACGGCGATGCCATCGGCGCGCAGGTCCTGGGCGAGCTTGGCGGTCGCCATGTTCAGGGCCGCCTTCGAGCAGCGATAGGCATAGTCCCCATCGTCGTCATCCAGCGTGCCCTCGGCGATCGAACCGGCGCGGCTGCTGATATTGGCAACGATTTTTTGGCTGCCGGACAAAAGATTGGACAGCAACGCGCGCGTCACGAGCAATGGGCCGAGTGTGTTGATGCGCATGACATCGAGAAAATCGTCCGTGGCCAGCATCTGCAGCCCGCCGGTATCGCCGCGGATACCGGCATTGTTGATCAGCACGTCGATCGCCACGCCGTTCAGGCGGCGCGCCAGATCCAGGATGGAGATCGGGTGGGCAACGTCGAGCGTTTCCACCACGGTACCGTCTTCAGCCGCCGGTGTACCGGCGCGGCCGCAGGCGATCACGCGCCAGCCGTCCGCTGCATATTGCTGTGCCATCGCGCGGCCGAGGCCACGCGATGCACCGGTGATCAGCACCGTTGACTGAATGCCTTCAGCGGCCAAGGCCAGCGCTCCTTGCCGGTTCGGAATGGCTCTGCGACGCAATCTGGCCGTAGATTTTGCCGGAATACTTGATCGTCCGTACCTGCGTTTCAAAATCGATATGGGTGATGCCGAATGGCGTCGTGTAGCCATAGGCCCATTCGAAATTGTCGGTCAGCGTCCAGGCAAAATAGCCCTTGACCGGAACACCTTCGCCGGCGGCCTTGGCGACCTGTTCGAGATGATCGACATAATAGATGGCGCGCAGGTCGTCCCAGACATGGCCGTCCGCCGAGACGGTTTCGGGGGCAGTGGCAACGCCGTTTTCGGAAATGTAGATCTCCTTCGGCGCATAGTTTTCATGCACATAGTGCAGGATATCGTAGATGCAGCGCGGCCAGATCTCGTAATTCACCTCGGAATAGGTGCCTTCCGGCTGGATACGCTGGAAATTCAGCGGGGCGAGTTCCGTACCTTCGGCCATCACCGAGCGGCGGTAGATGTTGACGCCGAGATAATCGACTGGTGCCGCGATGATGGCGTTGTCTTGCGGGTGGATCGGCGGCAAGAGGTCGCCGTAGAGGTCGAGCATGTCCTGCGGATAACTGCCTTTGAAGACGGCATCGAGGAACCAGCGGTTTTGGGCGCCATCGAAGCGTTTAGCCGCTGCGACGTCGCGTGGATCGGCGGTTGCGGGCTCTGTCACGTTGAGATCGAAGACGATGCCGACGGCGGCATCCGGCACCTCGGTGCGGATGACCGGAACGGCGAGGCCATGCGCCAGAAGGGCATGATGGCTGGCGGTGACGCCGCCCTTGGTGCCGTCATTGAGGCCCGGCGCGTCTTCGCCGCTTGCATGGCCTGACCAGCAGAATGTCCAGGGCTCGTTGAGCGTCGTCCATTTCTTGACGCGGTCGCCGAAAGCGCGGGTGGCCACAGCGGCATATTCGGCGAAATGTTGCGCCGTCTCGCGGTTGTACCAGCCGCCGCGCTCCTGCAGCACTTGGGGCAGGTCCCAGTGATAGAGCGTTGCATAGGGCTCGATACCAGCTGTGAGCAGATCGTCGATCAGGCGGTCGTAGAAGGCGATGCCCTTCTGGTTGGCTGCGCCGGTTCCGTCAGGGATCAGCCGCGCCCAGGCAAAGGAAAACCGGTAGGCACCGAGCCCCATGGCCTTCAGCACAGCGATGTCTTCGCCCCAGCGATGGTAGTGATCGCAGGCGATATCGCCGCTCGTGGCGTCGGTGATGACGCCGGGCACCTTGCAGAACCGGTCCCAGATGCTCTCACCCTTGCCGTCGGCTGCCGGTGCACCCTCGATCTGGTAGGCGGAGGTGGCGGCACCGAAGACGAAGCCTTTCGGGAAGACCAGGCCACTGGCGCGGGCTTCGAGGACTTTGCGGGTGTTATCGATGTTTGACGTCATATTTTCTCTCGATAGTGTTGACGAGGCTCGCCGCGGCAAGCGTCAGGACGATGTAGAAGATGGCAGCGGAGTTGTAGGGAGCGAACGGCAGGAAGCTTGCCGACTGGAACTCGCGCATGCGCTGGGTGATATCGCGGATCGACAGGATGGACAGGAGCGAGGTGTCCTTGAGAATGGCGATCAGCTCGTTGCCGAGCGGCGGGATGATGATCCGGAAGGCCTGCGGAAGGACGACAAGGCGGGCCGCCTGCCAGCGGGTGAGGCCGATGCTGTAGGCGGCTTCGACCTGGCCTGCCGGAATGGCGTTGATGCCGGAGCGGAAGATTTCGGCGAGATAGGCCGAATAGGCAACCGCCATGGCGAAGATACCGCGCACCAGGTTTGGCGGGTCGATGACGCCCTGCGTCGCATCCTTCAGCGCGCCGCTGAGCGGCAGGCCGACATAGAGCACGATCACCAGCATCGGGATGCCGCGAATGGTATCGACGATGAACTCCGAGCCGATCGCCAGCGGATGCCGGCGGTGCAGATAACCGCCGAAGGTGAGCAGCCCGAGGATGATCGCCAGCACAGCCATGGTGATGCCGGCCGAGCGGTCACGGTCGTTCAGTGTCTCGATCTGCCAAAGAACTGGCCAGCCTGCCGGAACCGATGCTGCAGGCATCAGGGCGGCGCTGACATCCTCCTTCTTTTCAAGGGCGGCGATCGCCTCCGCCGGGCCAAGGAAGGTTCTGACCGGCGTTTCTGTCGTCGGCCCGCCCGGATATTGGCCATAGCGGACAGCGCCGATCAGAGACGACGGTGTGTTGCTGATGATCGCCACCTTGCCGCTGAGCGTGCCGGTCAGCACGTAGCTATCGCGCGGCTGCAGCAGGAACCAGCCCGATGCGATGGCCAGGAGAAGCGTCGCTGTCGCGAAATACAGGCCGGTGCGCTTTGCATAATGCAGCTGCAGCAACCCGACCCAGATCAGCCCCATGATGGCAGCCAGGACATAAGCCGCAAGTGCCGCGCGGATGGTGGTGGCAACACCTGCGGCAAAGGCGATATGGGCAAAGAAGAAGACGAAGAGGGCGCCCGCGCCGTTGGTCAGGCCAAGGATCCAGCGGCCGGCGCGGCGCAGGCGGTTGTCTGGAGCGGCCCGAAGCGTGGCGAGAAAGATGCCAAGGCCGATGAGTGTCAGTCCGAGATAGGCGGGATAGAGCACGGCTTCGACGCCGCGCACCATGAGATCGGCAGCCTCCGTCAGCTGCCGGGGCGTGATGCCCTTGGCAACGAGGGTAGAGGTGAAGGAATCCACACCATTGGCGACGATCGATGCAGCGAAGGGGTGGACGGCACCGCTGGTGACGATCGTCATGGCGGCCGCCAGATTGAGGGCAGCGGCTGACAGCGCCAGTTGTGGCCGGTTTGCCTTGGCGCGCGAGAAGACCAGCAGGGCGATGCCGGAGGAAAAGGCGATTGCCAGTGCCAGAAAGCCGGGCACGAAGGCGGACGAGCCGTTTTCGACGCCGAGGATGGCGCGGAGCGAGCGCTGGTAGTCTGCCGAGGACGTGAACAGATAGATGATGAAGGGCAGCGCGGTCAGAATGATGAGATTGCTGGGCCGCACGCGTTTCAGGAATGACATTCATTCCTCCGCAGGAGTGGGAACATTTGGAAAGCGGTTCCCGGAGCGCTGGAGCGCTCCGGGGGCATCGTCAGGCCTACTTGAGGCCCCAGTATTTGCCGATCAGCTGGTCGAGCGTGCCGTCGTCCTTGATCGCCTTCAGACCTTCGTTGAAGGCGGCGATGTTGGCGTCGTCCTTGCGGAAGACGAGGCCGAGCGGATCAGATTGCAGATCCTTGATGGCAACGACCAGCTCGCCGGCGAATTCGCGCTCATAGGCAGCCGCATTGGCGCCGTTGATGACGACGCCATCGACATCCTTGTTCTTCAGCGCGATGACAGAAGCCGAGAAGCTGTCATAGGCGCTGACGTTTTCCTTGCCGACGATGCCTTCGGCAACCTGGGCATCCGTCGTATTGGCCTGTGCCGAGAGCTTCTTGCCCTGCGACTTGAAGTCATCAAGCGAAATGCCCTGGTCGGCAACGCGCATCAGCACGGCCTGGCTGTTGACGATATAAGGATTGGAGAAGTCCATCGCCTTCTTGCGCTCGTCGGTGATCGAGACGCCGGAAGCGACGAGGTCGAAGCTGCCCTGGTCGAGGGCGGCGAAGATGCCGTCCCAGCCGGTGGTGACGAATTCAGCCTGGCAGTTGATCTTGGCGCAGATGGCGTTGACCACATCGACATCGAAGCCGACGATCTGGCCGCTGGCCGGATCGACGCTTTCCATCGGCGGCGAGGTGGTGTCGGAGCCGACCTTCAACAGCTTGCCGCCGAGATCGGCAGCGTGCGATGCGCCGGTTGCAAGCGCAGCCATGGCAAGGGTAATCAAAAATGTCTTCACGTTCGTTCTCCTCCGTTTTTGAATGGGTTTCAGGCCGGGCGCGCGCCGAGATTGTCGGGCTGCCTTTCGATCAGCGTTGGCCTGAAAACCTGCTTCAGCGCCTGCGGATCTCCTCCCGCCATGCGCTGCAACAGGAATTCTCCGAGCGTCCTCCCGAGGACTTCGATGGGTTGGTAGAAAGTGGTGATCGGCGGGGTGAAATAGGCACTGACATTGATATCGTCATAGGCGATGACATCGATATCGGTTCCCACCTGCCGCCCGAGGCTGCCAAGCCCCGACAGGACGCCGAGCGTCGTGGATTCGTTGATGCAGATGAAGGCAGTTGGCGGTTCTGCCCGCTGCAACAGTTCAAGGGCACTTTCGCGGCCAAAGCGGGTGGAGAGGTCACCCTCGGCAATCAGATCGATGGGCGTCTCAAGCCCGGCGTCCCCGAACGCGCGGGTAAAACCGTCGATCCTGTCCATGGCGTAGGAGAGGGGGCGTTGCGGGTTGACCAGCGCAATGCGGCGATGGCCGCCGGCAATCAGCCGCTCCGTTGCGGCAAAGGCTGCCCATTCGTTGTCGATATCGACGTGCGCATAGACCAGCGGCTTGCGGCAGCGGCCGAGCGAGACGAAGGGAAAGCCGCTTTCGACCAGCAGATCAATGCGCGGATCGTCGGCCAGGATGCCCGAAAAGATGATGCCGTCGGCAAGGCCCTGGTCCATGATCCGGCGCGCCACGTCGCAGCCATCCTGGGTGTCGCGAATGACATGCACGGATATGCGGTAGTCGGAACCTTCCAGAGCCTGGCTGATGCCGCTCAGAATCTGGGTGTATTCGACGCCGTCCCATTCGTAATCGCGCACCGCCGTGACCGGCATCAACACAGCCGCCTGATAGGTCTTGCCGGTTCTCAGCGCCATGCCGCGGGCATTGGCCTGGTAGCCGATGTCCTGTGCCGCCTTGAAGATCGCGTCTTTTGTCGCCTGGGCGACGACCGGAGAGTCCCTGAGGGCTTTGGAGATGGTGGCGATGGAATAGCCGGTGAGATCGGCCAGCGTCTTGATGGTCGGTGGCGTGCGGCGCACTGATGCTTCAGTTTCTGCCATGCCTGCCTCCCAGCTTGATGACCTTGTGAGGGACTCGTATCAAACAATAAAAACGTTTTCAATGGAAATAAAAACGTTTTTATTGTGCAATGCACAGTGATAGGCGGCTTGGCATTTGTGGGAAGGGAGGGCTCGGGCGATGGGCCGTGCAAAACTCTGGCCCGGTTGAAAAATCGACGCTGCGGGGCTGGTTCCCAAGGACGGTGCTATGTTCTAGAAACGCATCTGATGAAGATCGCTTTCTATAGCCCGCTCAAATCCCCCAACCATCCCGTTCCCTCCGGCGACCGGCTGATGGCGCGTCTGCTGATGGCGGCGCTTGTGCGGGCGGGGCATCAGGTGGAGATCGCTTCAGAGTTGCGGGCTTTCCTGCCGGATGCCTCGGCGGATGCGATCGCGGTACGGGCTGCGGCGATGGACGCGGAGCGGGCGCGGATTTCGGCGCTGTGGCGAGAGCGCGGCGTGCCGGATCTGTGGTTTTGCTACCATCCCTATTACAAGGCGCCCGATCTGCTTGGCCCGGCGCTCGCTAGCGAATTTGGCTTGGGCTATGTCACGGCGGAAGCGTCCTATTCAGCACGGCGCAACAAAGGGCTTTGGGCGGACATGCAGCAGCATGTGCTGGATGCCGTGCAGCAGGCTTGGGTGAATATTTGCCTGACGCGCCGGGATTTTGACGGGCTTGCGGCGGCGGCGCCCGAGGCGCACCTGGCCTTGCTGCCACCTTTCATCGAACCGGCCTTGTTTCTCGAAAGAGAGCCGCGGCCTGAACCCGGGCGACTGATCACCGTGGCGATGATGCGGTCCGGCGACAAGATGGACAGCTATGTCATGCTGGCCGCTGCCCTGTCGCGGCTGATACATCTGCCGTGGCAATTGTCGGTGGTCGGTGATGGCCCGCGTGCTGACGATGTTCGTGCCTTGTTTGCCGGGTTCGAGGAGGACCGGATCATCTGGCATGGCGAACAGCCGGGAACCGAGATCGCCGGGCTTCTGTCGCGCTCTGCGCTCTATGTCTGGCCGGGCTGCGGCGAGGCCTATGGGCTTGCCTATCTCGAGGCGCAGGCCGCCGGTCTGCCCGTCGTCGCGCAAGAGATCGCCGGGGTGCCGGAGGTGGTGATGCATGGACAGACCGGCCTTTTGACGCCGCCGGGAGATGTCGATGCCTACGCACAGGCGATCGAACGGCTCTTGACGGATGGTGCCGACCGGATGACGCTTGCCCGTGCGGCAAGGTCCTTTGTGGGTGAGGAGCGCTCGCTCGACCCGGCGGCAGTGCGGTTAAGTGCGATTCTCAACGAATACATACGGTAGGCACGACATGAGGGATGAATTCAAAGCAACGATTATCGTGGAGTTGGACCGCTGGCAGCAGACGGGCAAGGTCGCGCAATTCTGGCTGCGGGATGATGACGCTATCGAGCCGACCGCGGCCCTCGACCGGTTGCTGGATGTATCAGCAGCTTTTTCCGTGCCGCTGACTTTGGCGGTTGTTCCGGTGCGTACGGGCGCAGCGCTGGTCGAAAGGCTGCGGCGGGAGTCATTATGTTCCGTCGCCGTGCATGGCTGGTCGCACCGGAATTATGCAGGCCCTGATGATAAGAAGCAGGAGCTTGGCCGGCATCGCCCGGCGGCTGAGGTTCTCGATGAGTTGAAGCGGGGCTTCGATCATCTTGCCGAACTGCACGGCGAACGGTTCGTGCCGATGCTGGTGCCGCCGTGGAACCGGATCGACGCTTCCCTTATTCCGCAGCTCGACGGGCTCGGCTATCGGGCGCTCTCGGTCTATGGCCCCGAAAAACCGGCTGCGTTGCCGCTGGTCAATGCGCATGTGGACGTGATGGACTGGCATGGAACGCGGGGCGGCCGTGATCCGCAGGCGCTGGCCGTCGAGATCGCCGCGCGCTTGAGGTTCATGTTCGATCATGGCGGGGCGATGGGGCTTTTGACCCATCATCTGGTTCATGACGAAGCCGTCTGGGATTTCATGGCGGCGCTGTTTACGGTGACGGCGGATCATCCCGCCTGCCGCTGGACCCCGGTTGCGGATATCCTGCGAAAATAGCAAACGTCAATCTTGTAAAGTCGTCTCAGAGATCGATCACCTGACCGTCGCGGGCGGTGATGGCGCCGGCGAAATCCTGTTCGGCGAGCCTCTGGATTTCGTCGAGTTCGCTGTCGGTGCGCAGCGGCGAATGATGGATGAAGGCGACCCGCTTGGCCTTTGCCGTCTTGGCAAGCCGGATGGCCTGCTGCCAGGAGGAATGGCCATAGCCGACATGGCGATGCATTTCATCGTCGGTATACATGCAATCGTAGAGGAAGAGATCGGCGCCATCGATCAGGTCCAGCACGGCGGGATCGAGCGTGCCGGGCTTATGTTCAGTATCAGTGACGAGCGCTACAGCCCGGCCACCCCATTCGACGCGGTAACCGATCGCGCCACCCGGATGGTTGAGGCTGCCGGTCCTGATCGTGACGCCGGGATAGGGGACCAGCACGTCGCCGGAGCGGAAGTCACGACAGTTGATGCAGGCGCGGCAGATATCCGGTTCGACAGGGAACCACGGCGGGCGCATGAACTCGCCGATCATCTGGCGGGTGGACATGCGTCCGGCCAAGTGCCCGGACCACAGGGTCACCGATGCATGCGGATCAAACAGGGCCGGCAGATAGGGCAGGCCGACAATATGGTCGTAGTGGCAGTGGGTGAAGAACAGATTGAAATCGGAGACACCCTCGGATTTCAATGCCTGGCCGGCGGGCATCAATCCAGAGCCCGCGTCAAACAATAGCCTATGAGGACCGCATTGCATCTCGATGCAGATGGTGTTGCCGCCATAGCTCTGGAATTCGGCACCCGAGACCGGGAGGCTGCCGCGCACTCCCCATAACCGCACCCGAAACACGTTTTCGTTCACTCTCTCGCCTCAGTCACGAAAAGCTATTTTGCCTTTCCGTCTGCAACTGTCCCATTTAATTCTTAAGGTCGTCTTTTTACCGGGGCTGATTAACCAAGCCTCATTTCCGCCATGTTAGCCAAACTGCCTGGGTTAAGCGAGACATCAATTCGCTTTTTCTTTCCATATGTGCCAGAGACGACAGGAAACGAATCCGGTTTGAACGCGCAGACGGAAAATACTGAAAGAAATGCCGCCTCTAGAGCATCCGCGCATTGCCGTTATCGCCGATGCGCATTTCCACGATCTATACGCCGATTATGGCTTTTCCGGCATCCTGCAGGGCGATCGCCGGCTGACGTTCAGGCTGCTGGCCGATACCGCGCGATCCACCCGCGTCTTCAACGAAAGCTATTTCGCATTCCACCACGCGCTCGATGATATCGCCGAAAGCGGCATCCGTCATGTGGTGCTGCTTGGCGATTATTCCGATGACGGACAGGTGGAAACCGTCAAGGGTGTGAAGCGGGTGCTTGACCAATACGCGGCCCGGTTCGGCATGCGGTTTTATGCCACCGTCGGCAATCACGATATTTTCGGGGCCGGCGGCCGCCACCGCGCCAAGCGCTTCCTCAACGAGCATGGTGGCTACAGCATCCTCAGCAGCGATCCGCATATGCGCGACCGTGGCGCCCATGCCGTCATCGCCAGTGATCGGATGTATTGCCAGGGTTATCCGGACGGGCTGGATGCCATGGCGGATTTCGGATTTTATCCGCGCGCCGGCGACCTCCACTGGGAAACGCCGTTTGGCACCGATGGCGATCCGGCAGCGCGGCTCTATGAGGTTCATTCGCCGGATGGAAAAACCACGCGCCGGCTGATGGACGCGTCCTATCTGGTTGAACCCTTTCCCGGCGTCTGGCTGCTGATGATCGACGCCAATGTTTTCGTTCCCAACGATGGGGTGACACCCGGCGTAGAGGGCGATCTTGCCGACAGCACCAGTGCCGGTTGGAACGCGATGCTGGTTCACAAGCGGTTCGTTCTCGACTGGATGGCGGATGTTTCCCGGCGCGCGCGGCTAGAAGGCAAATGCCTGCTGGCGTTTTCGCACTATCCCGTTCTCGATCCGCTCGATGCCACGGTCGAGGACGAGGTGGCGCTGCTTGGCCGGACAGGCATGGCGGAGCGCATTCCGCAGGCCGATGTTGCCGAGGCGCTGATCTCTGCGGGCATCGATATCCATTTCAGCGGGCACCTGCATGTCAACGACACGGCGCAGTACCGCAGCGGCGACCGTTTTGTGACCAATGTCGCCATGCCGTCGCTGGTTGCCTTTCCCGGCGCCTACAAGGTGCTGACGATCGGTGATGAGCGGATCGATATCGAGACGGTCGGGATCGAGGTGATGCCGATCGACGACGATTTGCGGCAGGCGTATCGGCTGGAAGCCGTGCCGTCGCGCCTGGAAGCAGGCGGCATGCTCGAGGTTGATGACTACGGCGGTTTTCTGTTCGAGCATCTCGGCCATCTGGTCGGACGGCGTTACCTCAAGCGGGAATGGCCGAAAGATATCGCGGCGATGATCCGCGCTCTTGATCTTGCCGATCTGGCGGGGCTGGCGCTGATCGAAGAACCGGTGGCCGCTGCGGACGCGATGGCTGCAATCGCCGCCGCCCGCAACGATCCGGGATTGCAGCAGCGGCTTACGGACGCCGGGCTTGATAGTGCAGGGCTCGCGGGCATCTCCGCGATGGCGTTTCTGGCCGACTGGTACCGGCTGCGGATGGGCAGCGAACTGGCGTTCGACTGGATCCCGCCGGGGCGGGTGGCGCTGTACCGGGGGGTTGGGCAGTTGTTTGCGAATGGCGATTGGAGCGATGCCGGCTCCGCGCAGGCGCGGTTCGCGCTGATCTTCGGGATGTTCGAAAAATACGCAGATGGTCTGCCGTCAGGCAATTTCCGCATCGGCCGAACGACGGGAACGATCGTTTCGACGGACATGATGGCGGATGCTCCGATGGAAGGGCCGAGGAGCAGTTGAGATCACGGACCTGTACCGGCCCCTTTCCATTCTCTATGATGATCGAAGCTGCGGACATCAGTGGCGATGGAGGGACCGCAATGGCGGTTACAGGGATAGGTGGCTTTTTCTTCCGGGCGCGCGATCCGGCCGCGTTGTCAGAGTGGTATCGCACGCATCTGGGAATCGGCGGGGTGCCGGAGCTTTGGCACCAGGCGGCGGGGCCAACCGTGTTTGAACCTTTCGCAAAGGACACCGACTTTTCGCGCCTGAAAAATCCTGGATGCTCAACCTGCGCGTCGACGATCTCAATGGAATGATTGCCTCTTTTCACGCCGCTGGCGTGGATGTCATAACGAAGGCTGAATGGGACAGCGGCGGGATCGGGCGGTTTGCCCGTATCCATGATCCCGAAGGCAATGCGATCGAACTGTGGGAGCCTCCCGCAGGGTGAAGAGGTCGGTTGCCTGCTATTGCGGGCTCGAACCTGCGACAACCCGCTTAGAAGGCAGGTGCTCAGTGCAGGTCCGGATCGACGTCCTTGCGTTCGCGGCTGCGGGCTTCGGACAGTTCGCTTGTCGTGTGGCTGAGGCGGTCGGCCAGCACCCGCATGATCTCGATTGTGATTTCTGGAAAGTCGGTGAGCAGCTTGAGGAAGTGTTCCTTGCGGATGCGCAGGGCTTCCAGCGGCGTCGTCGTCTGCACCGTGGCGGTTCGCGACACGTCGCAGAGGATGGCGATCTCGCCGACGATGGAGTTGGTTTCGACTTCGGCGATCTTGATCGGGCCGGTCGAGGAAGCAACCAGGATATCCGCCTTGCCGGCCAAGACGACATAGGCCGCGTCGCCAGCGTCCCCCTGGTGGAAGATGGCTTCGCCCGGATCGTAGCTGACACGGTCGGACGTGAACGCGAGAAGCTTCAGCTTGCCCGGTTCGACATTCGAAAACAGCGGCACGCGCCGCAGCATTTGAACTTCATCCTTCAGAAGCATAATCGTGCCCATTCCCCATTTTCCTCCTCCCGCATCATCCACTGGTGATGGTCACCAATACTGTCATCGGGAAGATTGCCCCTGCCTGCATCCCCGTCGCACGCATGGACTTCTCCACTGACATTATGATGACACAAGCTCTTTAAAGATACCGTTATTCTCGACCAGTGCCGCATGTGTGCCTTCCTCCACAAGCAAGCCCCTGTCGAAGACAAGCACACGGTCGAACAGGCTTGCGAGGCCGGTATTGGACAGGACCCAGACCACTGCCGGATCGCGTCCATCCCTGCGCACGAGTTTCAGCACATCGCGGACGATCTCGTCCTGCAAGCGATGGTCGAGGCCAGGCAGCGGCCTGTTGAAGATATAATATTCCGAACGCCGGATCAGGGCGCGTGCCAGGTTGAGTTTCTGGCGCTGCACCGCCGTCAAGCGCTTGCCGCCGGCACCGAGATTGAAATCAAGCCCGATATCGATGACCCGCTCGAGCAGGCCGAGCGAATTCAGCAGCGAGGTAACGATGGAGCGAATGCGCTTGGATCCGTCGGTATGCTTGTGGCTGATGCGGCCAAACAGAATGTTGTCCATCAGGCTTGCCGACGCCAGATAGTGTTCCGGGTCGTAGCGCTCGATATCGCCACGCATGTTGTCCGGCAGCCCGTCATGGAACTGGCGGCGGACATCGACGATCTTGGCCATCAGTTCGTCGGTCAAAAGACCGAAACGATGCCGCGGCTCGATATAGCGGAAACTCAGGCGAATGATCTGTCCGCGGTCATCTTCCGATGCCGCGTCAAATCCCTTGCCCTTCAGCTTCTGCAGCAGCAGCTGGTAATCGGGAATGTCATCTGCCGTCATGAAGGTCAGTTGCTGGAAGAACGGATGATCCGGCGGCAGATCGGCGAACAGTTCGACCGCGTTCTCCGCGATGCTGTAACCCATGTCGAACAGGATGCGATCGAGACCGGAGCGACCGACGACGGATCGGAAATAGGCATTCTTGCCGATGGCCTTGCCGATCAGCGCCGGCCCGGTTGCCGTGCCGAACAACAGGTTTTCGCCGACCGTCGCCTCGGTATTGTAGGCACCCGGCTCGAACGAAACGACGAGGCTGCTAAGGCCCGCTTCTTCCAATTCCTCGCGAAGGGCGTGACGCATCTCCACGATGCCCTCGGTCAGACCCGGATACTCGTTCGGAGACACGGTGCTGCGCAGGGCAAGATCGAGAATGTCCTTCGACAATTGAACCGTATCGAGCACCGAGAGAACCGGCGCGAAGAGATCGTCGCTGTTCGTCGCATTGGCAGCGTCGTAGTCGATCCAGTCACTGTTGACGTCAAAGTCCGGGTTTCCGGCCAGTTTCGCCTCGTTGATTTGCCATTTGCGATGCGTGGCACCGCTGCCCTCATACACGGCATCCTTCAGCGGCGCATGTTTGAGGCCGTAAAGCAGGTTGTCCCGCAGGCTGCCGTAGAAGAAGTAGGCGTCGGAGGAAACATAGGAGATGGCACGTCCGGTCACCGATTCCGGCAGCTCCAGAAGATCGTCGCCGCCTGCCGTTACCTTGCCGCTCTCCGGCCATGTGAGGCGTGCAAATGCTTCCGCCAGCATGTCGCCGCCGCCGGCAGCGCCGCCGACGATGGCAACGGTCTCGCCGGGATGGATCTGCACCGACACGCGCTCCAGAAGCTTGGCACCGCTATCGTCGGCAAGCGACAGATTGACCGCAGCCAAGGGATGTTTCAGCGACCCCGCGTTCTTGATGGCGATCGCCTGGATGGCCGGGTCGATGGTGTTGTCGACGCTGAACTGCTCGACCACCTGGACATATTTCACCTGGACGTCCTGGCGGGTCTGGTCCCAGTCGATCAGGTCCTTCAGCGGGCCGGGCAAGTCCTTGTAGGCGCTGATCACGGCGATCAGCTGACCGATATCTAGACGTCCCTGCAGCGCCAGATAACCGCCGATGCAATAGAACAGGAAGGGGGTTAACTGGGCGAGGAAGTTGTTGATGAACTTGACCAGGAATTTCCACTGGTAAAGGTCGTAGCGGATCTTGAAGATGCGGCCGAGGCGGGAGGCGATATCGGCGCGCTCAAAGTTGGAGGTGTCATAGGCGTGGATCGTGCCGATGCCATCGACGATCTCGCTGACCCGGCCGGCCAGTTCGCGGGCGGTGATCTGGCGTTCGCGGCCGAGCACCAGCAGGCGCCGGCGCATGCGCGGAATGATGATTGCCTGGACACCGACCATGACGGCGGCGATCAGGCCGAGCCAGGTATTCTGCATGAAGATGAAGAATAGCGCCGTCAAGGCCTGCCCGCCGAGCAGCGCCGGCTGGACGAAAGCATCACCGGTGAAGCCGCCGAGAGGCTCGACCTCATCCTTGACCATGCTGGAGACTTCCGCGCCCTTCATGCGCTTGAACTGGCCGGGCGGGAAACGCAGGATCCGGTCGACGAGTTCGAAGCGGATGCGGCGCAACAGGCGCTCTCCGAGCCGGCCCTTGTAGGTGTTGATATAGAACTTGAAGAGGCCGTTGATGATCACCAGCAGCAGGAAAACCATGCTGAGCGCAAACAGGGTCTGCATGCGGGTCAGATCAACCCCGTCAAACAGCGTCACGGTTCCGAGCCATGGCAGGTCGAAACTGATGTTCATGAAGGTTTGGGTGGCGCCCGGCTGGTCGAACCCCTGGCCCTGGATCGGCCCATTGACGATCTGCTTGGGCAGGTCGAACGACAGGAAATAGGGGATCATCGAGACGGCGACAACCAGGAGGATCCAGAGCTGCTGGCCTCTCGTGTGCGTCCAGATGTAGCGGGCTATGCTTTTTTCCATGGGGAGATTCAACTGGCCGTGTAGCGGGTGTCAAGGACGTAGAAGCGCCGGGCAGCGTAGGGCGTGCCGGCGATCTCCGGGTCGTGCAGATGAAGATCGAACTGTCCACGGATCGTCACGGCCGGACGGCTGACGATATGCGGGACCTGGGAGGCGGCGCGTTCGAGTTCCGGTGCGTATTCGATCACGACGGTTTTGGCGTTCTCGATCAGCGAAAACAGCAGGTCGCCGAGTGGATCCTTGCGGCCGAAGGGTTTCAGCGAATAGCCGAGCAGAACGAGCCCGTAGCTTCCAGGCTGATAATGATAGTCGATCTGCTGGAACTTGGCTGCGATATGCCGCACATGGCATTGCTGTCCGTTCAGCTCATTTGCCTCATAGGCCTCGGTTTTTGGATCGACGGAGGTGACCGATAGCGGATGGTGGGTCAGATAAGGGGTGATTGGCCGGATATGGCCACCGATTTCCAGGATGTGCGGGCAGTCGCGCATGAAGTGGGCGGCAAAGACCTGCCGCATGGTTGCCCCCAACCCTGCCAGATGCGGTATGTCCTTTCCCGCCTCCATGGGCGGGGAGCCGGAGGCGGCATCCTTCAGGTTGACTTGCATTCCTTGCACTCCAGAAAAGTCCAGACTACAACACGCGCATGACGAAAACCACCCGAGCAAACGAAGCAAACACAACAGATTGGCACGAGAGTGCCTTCGATATCATCCGCGGTCTGTCCGCCTATACGGGAAGCTCTCTGATAGAAGGCCTTGCGAAAGTGATCGCCAAATATCCGGATGCGGACCTCGGCACGGCCTTCAACCACAAGCAGGTTGGAAGCAAGATATGGGCACGCGAAAAGCTGTTTGAAAGCCTTGGCGGAAAATTTAGACACATCGTCCTGCTCGGCGGCTGGTACGGCGTGCTTCCGGCCATGTGTTTCGATGACAGCCGCTTCGACATCGAACTGTTCGAGAGCATCGACATCGACCCTGAGGTCGCAGAAATCGCCAAAACGCTGAATGCCAAGGCCGGCGACCATTTTCGTACGGTGACGCAGGATATGTATGCGCTGGATTACATCACCCGCGGTGCCGATCTCCTCATCAACACCAGCTGCGAGCACATTGCCGATCTGCCGGGATGGCTTTCGCTGTTGCCGCGCGGGACACAGGTTCTGCTGCAGTCGAACGATTATTTCGCCGAGCCGACCCACATCAACTGCGTGCCGTCGCTGGAAGCCTTCAAGGAGCAGACATCGCTCAGCCATCTTGCTTTTGCCGGATCGCTGAAGATGAAGAAATACACCCGTTTCATGGTGATCGGCACGGTTTGACCGGCGGCTATAACAGCCCGCGCAAGATTTCGGCGGTGCGATGGGCTCCGTCGAGATCGAGGTTATGGGGCGGACGGTCCGTTGCTGCAAGCGCTGTTTCGATTGCCCGCGTCATGCTGCCGGCCGAAAGATCGTCTTCGGTCAGAACATGCGCCAGTCCAAGCTTTTCGAGACGTTCGGCCCTGACCGTCTGTTCCGTCTCACCACCGGCGGTGAAGGGGATGAATAGAGCATGGCATCCGGCGCGCAGGATGTCGCAAACCGTGTTGTAGCCCGCCTGCGAAACGGACAGCTTCGTGCCGGCCAGAAGGCTCGCGAAGTCGGGGCGGAAGCGGGTGACGTTGACATGGGCGGGCGCATCGGCCGAAATTGCATCGAAATCGGACTGTGGCAGATTGGGACCGGTGATCAGAGCCCAGGATAGTGGCTTGGCGATCGACTTTGCTGCTTCCAGCGCCGCACGGATCAAGGCATTGCCGACGGCGCCACCACCGGCGGAAACGATGACGTCGAAGCGTTCGGTTGGCTGCACAGGGGCGGGGGCTGCCACCAGCCCGGTATAGATCACCTTGTCAGTGATATCGGCCGCCAGCGGAAACGTATCTTCCAGCCGGGCAAAGGCCGGGTCGCCATGAACCAGCACCCGGTCGAAATATTCCTTTACCAGCGCGACCGTTTCCTCGTCGCGGCCGGGCTTGGAGCGCTCCTGCAGGATATCGCGTAGCGAGGTGACAACCAGCGGCTTGTTATCCATCGCCGCAATCGCCTCAAGCAGCGGCAAAAGTTCGAAACGGACCTGACGGCGGCCGAAGGGGAAGGCTTCGATGATGACAATATCGGGCTGACTTTGGTGAAAAGCAGCAAGCAGCCGTTCCTTGCGATTGTCTTTGAACGCATCATCGACCGGATTGCCTTCGATATCGGCCAGCCCCGAAAACCCGGCATCTCCCGCGGTGATCGGCGGTAGGGCGACATGATGAACCAGCGGTCCGGGAAATCCGCTGACGGGTGTTCCGCCGGTGACGACTGTCACGTCGAAATCATCCTCAGCCAGCGCCCGGGCGATGCGGCTTGCCCGGGCAAGATGGCCGATGCCGAGCAGGTGCTGGACGTAGAAAAAGGCGCGGGGGGCTCTTGGCTTACTATCGATCATTGCACACTCCGCCATTCAATCTCGAACAGGTCTTTCAGCTGACGGATGCTGGTTTGATGATCGAAGTGGCCTCGCACCTTGCGTTCGGCCGCTTGCCCGAGCCGCTTACGCAGCGCCGGATCGCGGATCGCTTTTTCAAGCGCTGCGGCCAGCGCCCGCGGGTCTTCCGGCGGTACGACAAAACCGTTTTCACCATTGACGAGAAGTTCGGGTATCCCGGAAATATTCGTCGATATGCAGACCAGCGCCTGGCTCGACGCCTCGACAATCACGTTTGGCAATCCATCACGGTCACCATCGGCGGTGATGCGGCAGGCCAGCGCAAAGATATCGGCGTCGCGATACTGCTGCAGCACTTCGGTTTGCGACAGTGAGCCGTGCCAGACAACCTTCTGGTCGATGCCGAGTTCGGATGCCAGTACCTGCAGCTTTTTCAAGAGATCGCCCCCGCCGATATGCACGAACCGCCAGTGGAGATCGGCGGGCAGGCGGCTCAGCGCCCGCAGCAGGATATCGAAACCCTTCTTTTCGACCGCCCGGCCAACGCTGACGATCGTGACCGGATGGGCCGGATCGGACCCGTCATGGGTTGGGCGGGTGCCTTCAAACGGACCGAAACGGCTGAGATCGAGGCCATGATAACTGAGGTGCACGTGCGGCTTGCCGCCGGCAAGGTGACGCAAGTGCTCAAATCCGGTCTGCGTGCAGGTCACGGTCCAGCGGGTGCTGTCGAGTTTTCCGGCCAATTCCCATTCCGGTGAGGTCCAGATGTCCTTGGCATGAGCCGAGCAGGTCCAGCCGATGCCGGTGATCATGCTGGCATAGCGGGCGACGGAGGCCGGGGTGTGGATGAAATGCGCATGCAGCCATTCGCCGCCCTTTGGCCATTCGGTCGATAGCACCATCGCCTGGCCGAAGCGGCGAACCCGGTTGCGCGTCCGGTCGCGCCAGAGGTCGCTGAAGAACGCAGGCAAGGCGCGCCAGAAACCGGGTTTTGGCAGACAGCGGAAAAGCGCACGGGAGACCCGCGCCGGCTCCTCGTGCAGATATTCCGGAAGGTAGCGGACCGGCGCTTTGATTTCGTCATGGATCGGGTGACGCTTCTTGTCCGTCGGCTTGCGTAGCGCCACCAGTTCGAGGTCGAAACCTGCCCGCTCCAGTCCAAGCAATTCCTGGGCGATGAAGGTTTCCGACAGACGCGGATATCCCTTCAGCACCACGACGATCTTGCGGCGCTCAGTCAATTCTGGCTCGATCCTTTGACGACCGTCAAATGCTCGCGGTCGCGGCGTCCGAGCCATTCTCCGACGATCTGCGATATGTTCGCCAGGCCTTCGAGCGTCATGCCCTTAGCGCTCTTGGAGGGCGGATCGCGATCCGGCAGTGCCTTGAGTGCGGCAGCAAAGCGCATGGGGTCGGCTGCTTCCTCGGGCAGGAGCATATCGATCAGTCCAAGCTCTGCGGCGCGGCTGGCACGGATGAGCTGCTCTTCGCGCGGCATGACCCTCGGGACAATCAGCGCAGGCTTGTCGAAGGACAGGATTTCGCAATAGGTATTGTAGCCGCCCATCGCGACCACGGCCTTTGCCCCGGCGATCAGTTCTTCCATGCGGTTGTCGAATTCGATCACCTCGAGATAGGGGATCTTCGCACATTTCAGCAGCAGTTTGTGGCGCTGCTTGACCGGCATATAGGGGCCGAGCACGATCAGCGACTTATGCGTCAGCGTCGGATCTTCCTGATAGGCATCGATCACATCGTGGATCAGGTCGGAGCCGTCGCCGCCGCCGCCCGTGGTGATCAGAATATAGTCGCCCTTCGGCTTGTGTTCAGATTCGACATCCTGCGAGACGCTTCTCTGCAGGAAGCCGACGAAATCCATCTTGGCGCGCACGGCCGGGGGGACGTCGAGGCCGACGAGGGGATCATAGAAATCCGGTGGGCCATAGACCCAGACGCTGTCGTAAAACTGGCCGATCTTGCGCATCACGTCGTTGCGCTTCCATTCCGCATCGAGCAGATGCGGCGCGTCCATGACTTCGCGCAGGCCGAGAACCAGGGTCGTTCCCTGCTTCTTCAGATAGGCGAGCGTTTCCTCGACTTCGCCATGGAGCCCCATCGGCTCCTTGTCGACGATGAAGATATCCGGCTGAAAGGTTTCTGCCGTGTGGCGGATGATCGACCTGCGCATCTTCAGCGTCTCGTGCAGGTCGATATGCCGGTCCATCGAGGTATATTCGCCGTTGCGCAGCTTGATGACGCTGGGGATTTTGACGAAATCGACGCGGGCACGGTAGTCAAAGGCACCGGCGATCGTTGCGCCTGAAATGATCAGGATATTGACGCCGCGATAATCCTCGACCAGCGAATGCGCAATGGTGCGGCAGCGTCTGAGATGTCCCAGGCCGAACGTATCGTGGCTATACATCAGGATGCGGGCGTCTTCGATCCGGCGGGTCATGAGCAGAGCCTCTTATCTCCCATGGCGCTGCCAATCTCCACAAGGAGTGTCCTTAGCATATCGGTATCCACTTCACTTATACGGATCGGCAGCATCGCGCAGTCCATCGCCCAGAAAATTGAACGCCAGAATCACGAGAATGACCGGAATGGTTGGAAACAACAGCCAGGGATAAAAAGCAATGACGCTGACGCTGCGAGCTTCGGTCAAAAGAATGCCCCAGCTGGTGATCGGCGGGCGAAGACCAAGGCCAAGGAAGCTCAGCGCCGTCTCGCCAAGGATCATGCCGGGGATTGCCAGCGTTGCCGTGGCGATCAGGTGCGACATGAAGCCCGGCACCAGGTGACGGCCGATGATGCGGCCTGAACCGGCGCCCATCAGTTGCGCTGCCAGAACGTAATCCTCTTCGCGCAACGCAAGCAGCTTCGACCGGACGGCGCGCGCAAGCCCTGTCCAGTCGAGCAGGCCAAGAATGGCGGTAATCCCCAGATAGATCAGGATCGGGCTCCATGTGACCGGCATGATCGCAGCCAGCGCCATCCAGAGCGGAATACTCGGTATCGATTGCAGCACCTCGATAATACGCTGGGTAATCAGATCAAAGACGCCGCCGTGATAACCCGCAAGTCCGCCAATGGTAATGCCCAGCACGAAGCTCATGGTGATGCCGAGCAGGCCGATGGTCAAGGATATCCGGGCTCCATAAAGGATACGTGACAGCACGTCGCGGCCGAGGCGGTCACTGCCCAGCAGAAACAGCTGTCCGTCCTCGGCGGGGCAGGCCAGATGGACATTGGTCTGCACAAGGCCCCAAAATTTGTAGCCGTCGCCGCGGCAGAAGAAGCGGATCGGTTCGACCTTATCCGGCTTGTCGGTGTAGATCCGGCGCAGTGTATCCATGTCGAGTGTCATCTCGCGGCCATAGACAAACGGTCCGACAAATTTTCCGTCGTGGAACAGATGGACGCTTTGCGGTGGCGAATGGATGAAATCGACGTTGCGGGTATGCAGATTGTAGGGCGCCAGGAACTCGACGATGGCAATGGTCGCGTAGAGGAAGACGAGGAAAAACAAGGAAAACAGGGCAAGCCGGTGTTTCTTGAATTTCCACCACATCAGCCGCAGTTGCGAGGCCTGATAGATCCGCGACTGCTCCTCCGTCATCACATCGACGGAATGCGGATCGAACGGTGCCGTCGAGACGTAATGCGAAAGCGGTTCGCCGGATTGGGGAAGGGATACCGTCACTTGGTGCTACCGCCTTGCAGTCTGATGCGCGGGTCGAGGAATGCGAGCGCGATATCTGAAATCAGCACGCCGATCACGGTGAGGAATGCCAGGAACATTAAGAACGAACCGGCCAGATACATATCCTGACTTTGCAACGCCTTTATCAGCATCGGTCCCGTCGTTTCCAGCGAAAGCACGATAGCCGTGATCTCGGCCCCGGAAATGATGGCCGGCAGGATCGAGCCGATATCCGAGATGAAGAAGTTGAGTGCCATGCGAAGCGGATATTTGACCAGGGCCCGGAACGGATGCAAGCCCTTGGCGCGGGCGGTCACGACATATTGTTTCTGCAGCTCGTCGAGCAGATTGGCGCGCAGGCGGCGGATCATGCCGGCGGTGCCCGCCGTGCCGACGATCAGCACGGGGATCCACAGGTGTTCGAGGATCGACTTCGCCTTCTCCCAGCTCATCGGTTCGGCCAGATATTTCTGGTCCATCAGATGGCCGATCGAGGTGCCGAACCAGATATTGGCGAAATACATCAGGATCAGCGCGAACATGAAGTTCGGAATGGCGATGCCGATCAGGCCGACAAACGTCAGGCCATAGTCACCCCAGCTGTATTGATGGGTGGCGGAATAGATGCCGATCGGGAAGGCGATCAGCCACGTGAACAGGATGGTGACGAAGGAGACCAGCACCGTCAGCCAGAGCCGGTCGCCGACGACTTCGTTTACCGGCAGCTGATACTCGAAGGAATAGCCATAGTCTCCCTGCACCAGGCCTGCGGCCCAATGGAAGTAGCGTATCACCGGCGGCTGATCGAAGCCGTACTCCTTGCGCAACGCGTCGATCTCAGCGGTGTCCACAGCTTCGCCCTGGGCGCGAAGTTCGGCTATGTAGCTCTCGAAGTAATCGCCAGGCGGCAATTCGATGATCGTGAACACCAGCGCGGAGATGATCACGAGCGTCGGGATCATCGCCAGGATACGCCAGAAAATGTAACGCACCATGCTCAGCTAACCTCTTCGCTGTACCAGAACGTATCTGGCATGTAGACCCCGAGATAGCAGGTCGGGTCGAAGCCGTAGAGGCCTTTTTCGGGAATGTTTTGGATATGGGCAGAATGCATGACCGGCTGCAATGTTGCGTTGACGATGCCGATCGAAAAGACGTTCTGCGTATAGATTGCCAGCATTTCGTGCCAGATGCGTGTCCGTTCCGCTGTATCGACCGTCTTTCGCCATTGCTTCACCAGATCGATCAGCTTGATCGCTTCGGGCAATTCCGGCGCAGCTCCGTTTTGTCCGATGGACAGATAATACATGCCCCAAGCCGGCCATTGAAACTGGTCGTCTCTGCTCGGTGCAAGATCGCCGGGGTTCATATCGGCTGTGGGCACCCCATTTTCGATGCCCGACCACATGGACATCATAATCTCGCCACTCATCGTGCGGCTACTGAAAACGTCGCGTTGCGAGGTCTTGATAAAAAGCGCCAAACCAATTTTCGCCCAATGGTCCTTGACGAGTTCCAGCACGTCGGTCTCGAGCGTACTCTCGCCAGAGGTCTCGACGACGATCTGGGTTTCCCGCCCGTCGGGTAGGAGCCGTATGCCATCGCTGTTGCGTTGTGTCAGTCCGACCTCGTCAAGCAGCCTGTTGGCCTGATCGGGATCGTGGCTTGCCCAAGCGGCCGCATATTCCGGCTTGAACAGCGGGCTCTCCTCCAGGATTGTGTCCGCGCTTTCCTTGGCAAGCCCGTAGAAGCTGACCATGTTGATTTCGTGCCGGTCGATCGCCAGCGATAGCGCGCGACGGACCCGCACGTCCCAGAACAGGTCGCGCCATACCTTGTCGCTGCAATTGAGGTTGGGCAAAAGGGCGAGGCGAGAGCCTTGTGTCCTTTTCCAGAGATTAACCTTCACCGGATAGCGCTTTTCGGCATCCTTGAAGAAGGCGTAATCGGAAAAATCGACGCCGGTCGACTGCAGGTCGGTTTCGCCGGCGCCGGTCTTGGCGGCGATGATCTCCGACGAGCTGATATTGAGCAGCCAGCGGTCGATATAGGGCAGCTGCAGGCCGTTTTCATCGACCCGGTGGAAGAATGGATTGCGCTCGAACACGAACTGTTCGGCCGGCGGCGCGGTGCGCGGAATCCACGGGTCCAGCGATGGCAGGTCGGGATTTTCAGGACGGTACTGGCGCGACATCTTGATGTGCAGATCGGCCCATTTCTTGACGCGATACTGTTTCATCAGCGCCGACAGGCGGAAATCGTCCTGATACTTCTTGTGGAAGTGCCGCATATAGGCCGACGGCATCAGGATGACCACCGGAGAGGCGGCGGCAAGGCCCGGAAGGAAGTCCGGATTGGGAGATTTCCAGGTGTAGCGGACGGTCAGTTCGTCGATGATCTCGAATGCCGGCCCTTCGCCGTCGGCGAGAAGCTCGCGCTGGATGCCACCCTTGCGCAGGTCCTTGTTGAGGATCACGTCTTCCCAGGTATAGCGGAAATCCTCGGATGTCAGGTAGCTGCCGTTCGACCAGCGGTGGCCATCGCGGATCTTGAAGGTGAAAATCCGGCCTTCCTGAACGTCGAAGCTTTCCAGGATATCGGGCTGGAACTTCAGGTCCTCCGTATAGCCGACCAGACGGGCATAGCCGTTGATCGTCATCATCCGGATGTCCTTCTGGCTGCCGATCAGCATGCGGACGGTGCCGCCGTACTTTCCGGGCTGCCGGCCCATGGCGGCCAGATTGACGCGCCGTGGGTTTTTCGGCAGGCGATCAGGCAGGTCAGGCAGGGCCTGAGCCCGCAGATAGGGCCGCAGGAAGGGTGGCTCGGGGGTCGCTCGGGCGATACCGGGTACGAGAGCGGTGGCAAGCAGGCCAAGGGTAGTGCGTCGCGTGATCATGATACGAGCTCCCTAACATCGGCAGTTTTTCGCGCCAGAACAAGATGGCCGTTGCCGAGGTCTGCCGTTCCCAGCACATCTGTCTCGCCATCATCGGAAAAATGCTTGCCCCAGCTTCGCTTGTCGGCAGCGCCGCTTGGGTTGAGCATGGAAAAATTAAGCGGCCGGTCGAGATCGGGGAAGGGCACGGCGGCGAGCAGCGATTTCGTGTAGGGGTGAACGGGTGCTTCCATCAGCGCTTCGCGCGGGGCGATCTCGACGATGCGGCCGCCGCACATCACTGCGATCCGGTCGGCCATGTAATCGACGACGGCCAGGTTGTGCGAGATGAACAAGTAGGTAAGCCCCAGCTCCTTCTGCAGATCCTTGAGCAAGTTGAGGATCTGCGCCTGAACCGACACATCGAGTGCCGAGACGGGTTCGTCGCAGATCAAAAGGTCAGGCCCGAGTGCCAGTGCTCTGGCAATACCGATGCGCTGGCGCTGGCCGCCGGAAAAACTGTGCGGATAGCGATTGAGGTGGCGTTCGTTGAGGCCGATGGCCTTGAGCAGGGCCGTCACTGTCTCGACACGGGACTTGCCGTTGCCACGTCCATGGATTTCCAGCGGTTCGCTGAGAATATTCTGCACCGTCATGCGTGGCGACAGCGAGGAGACGGGGTCCTGGAACACCATCTGGACCTTGGTACGCAGATCCTGCAATGCGGAACCTTCCGCCTTCAGCACGTCGATCGGTCCACCGCTGCTGTTGAGCATCACCGTACCCGTGTCCGGCGTGACGGCGCGCATCAGGATCTTGCTGAGCGTTGTCTTGCCGCAGCCGCTTTCGCCCACCAGCCCGAGACATTCGCCGCGCATGATGTCGAAGCTGACCCCATCGACCGCCTTGGTCGCGGGGGAGGTGTCCTTGGTCAGCCAGCTCGATTTGCGGGTGGTGAAGGTCTTGCTGACATTGCGCACCGACAACAGGACTTCCGGCTTCAAGGCTTCGTCAGCCGCGATGACGTGCTTTTTGCCCAGGAGACTGCTGGTATTGACGGGGACTTCGCGCAGAGCCTTCAAGCGCTCGCCGGGCTTCATGTCGAAATGCGGAACGGCGGCCATCAGGCCCTTGAGATAGGGATGCGAGGGATTGCGGAAAATCGTCTCGACCGGGCCGGCCTCCATGACCTCGCCGTGATAGATGACGACAACCTCGTCTGCGACATTGGCGACGACGCCGAGATCGTGGGTGATCAGCAGCATCGCCATATTCAGCTTGGTCTGCAATCCGCGCAGCAATTGCAGGATCTGCGCCTGGATGGTCACGTCAAGTGCGGTCGTCGGCTCGTCGGCGATCAGAAGCGAGGGGTTGCAGATCAGCGCCATAGCGATCATGGCGCGCTGCCGCATGCCGCCCGACAGCTCGAACGGGTACATGTCGTAGGCGCGCGCCGGCTTTTGGAAGCCGACGAGGCCGAGCATTTCCTCGGTGCGATCGCGCCGCTCGCGGCTGGACATGGGGGTATGGATTTTCAGGGATTCGCTGATCTGGTTGCCGATCGTGTGCAACGGCGACAGCGAGGTCATCGGTTCCTGGAAGATCTTGCCGATGCGGTTGCCGCGCAGATTGCGGATTTCCTGCCCGTCGCGCGGCATGGACAGAAGATCAACCGGCTGTTCTCCGTGGGCTGGATCGCAAAAGAGAATGCGGCCGCTACATGCTGCCGTCTTCGGCAGGATGCCCATCACCGCCTGGCTGATGACGGATTTTCCGGAGCCGGACTCGCCGACCAGCGCAGTCACCTTGCCTGGCAGGACGCGCAGGCTGGCATTGCGGACGGCATCGATCTGCCCGCCGAGCATCGCGAACGAGATACTCAAATTCTCGATCCGCAGCAGGTCCGCGCCTGATTTCATGCCAGCAAGTGTCCTTGTTTCATGGCGGCCCGCGATCGTGCGGAGCGCGCCTCCGGGTTGACGCCCGGTTCCTCGAAAAAAGGAGACTATCTCACGGAAATTGACGTGTCCATGACCTTCGGCTGGTAAAGTTTGCACGGATATACTCGCAACGGCGGCCGGCCGGCGCGATGGAGAAATGTCAATCATTCGAGCGGGATGGTTCTGTTCTCTATCCCGCCTATCAATCGCTGCGGATATGCGTCCGCAGGGTGATCTTTACTGCAGCAGCTTGTTCCAGAGCGGATCGCGCGGCTGCGGTTTCTTGCTGTTGCGATAGAGCAGCATGACCTGCTCGGCCTCGGATCGTGTCTCCATTGCGTTGTTGCGAATAGTTTCGCCGTCGTCGAGCTTCATATTGTCTTCCCCCGGTAGAAGCACAGTGATCTTCTGACCGACGCCACGCAGTTTTTCCTGACCGAGTGTTACCCAGTCGCCGCCGCAATAGGTGGCAAACGCCTGGCTTGCGACGATCGGCTGGGTGTATTTCTTCGTCAGTCCCTGCAGCCGTTCCACCTCGTTGACTGCAGCGCCGAAGGCGGAGAAGGTCAGGCGGTCGTTGAGGCCGACATTGCCGAACATGACATTGCCGACGTGCAATCCGATGCCGTATCGGACCTCCGGTAAGTCCTGCTTTTGACGGCTGGCATTGAGTTCGGCCATGTGCGCTGATGCCTGGCGGACGGCAGCCATTGCGGCAAGGGCTGCGACCTGCGACGGCTCGCGATGGCGGCCACAGGGATAGACGGCAAGGAAACCGTCGCCGACAAAACTCAGGATTTCGCCGCCATTGCGGCTGAATGGGGTGGCGATCGCATCGAAGAACTGGTTGAGCGTGTCGATATAGACCTGTCGGCCCTCCTTTTCCGCAAGCACGGTTGACTGGCGCATATCGGCCATCACCAAGGCTGCCCGGATGGTTTCGCCATCGCCGCGCCGCGTCTGGCCGGACAGTACCCGCTTGCCGGCATTGGCGCCGAGATAGGTGGTCAGCATATTGTCGGCAAGCTTGCCGAGGACGGCCATCTTGGCCGCGACGGCCAGATTGTTCTGGATGCGCAGCAGTGCCTCGATGACATTGTCGCTGAAGCCACCATGGGCATCCGTGGACCAGGAGCCGATCATGCCCTGGCCGGAGGTTTCGCCGAAAGACTGGACGAAGGCGAGATAGTCGGTGACGCCCATCTCTTTCAGTTCGTCGAAAATCGGAAATTCCGAGCGCATCGATGGATCGATCTGCCGGCGCATATGTTCGAGATTGTTGCTCAGGAGATAATAGTATGGGCTGAGCAGAAACCGGTCCGGCTTGTCGTCGGTCGGATCGACGCGATACCCTTCGACGGTGACGCCCTGGCCGCGCAGCCAGGTGAAACCCAGCGCGTCGTAGAGCGGATGCAGCATCGAAAAGCTCAAATGGACTCGATTGAGCGGCAGGCCGGACGCAGCCAGCCTTTCGCAAAAGCCGGTAACGACCGTCTCAAGCGTTTCGCCGTTGAGGGCGGCCTGCTGCAGCCAGTTCGATACGCGGTCCAGCAGGTGGGTGGAAACCGTGGTTTTATGGATATTCATCGCGTGGCGTGTCGCTTTCTCAACGAAATCCCGGCGATGGCCGGATGTCCGGTCTGCGTCTCGATAGATCAGGCGTTTGCACCCTCTGCATATAAGGGGTGAAAATGGCAAAACCAGATTCAGGGCCGACAAAAATTGGAGATTTGTTCCGGCGGCCGCGAGGTGCGTGATCGGTGCGGTCCTTGACTTCAGGCCAATTTATCCTCAACTGACCCGCATCCGCAAAGGCGCTTCAGCGCGTCACGATCAGTCGAGAACACGCATTTGACCGTCCATTCTTCCGTAAGCGAGGCTCTCCTTTCGAAGATCGCAGACCGTAGCGCCCGTGCGGGTGTGATCGGGCTCGGCTATGTCGGCCTGCCGCTGGCGATCACCGCTGCCCGCAACGGCTTTACCGTCACCGGCTTTGATATCGACCCGCAGAAGATCGTCGCCATCGAGGCTGGACGCTCCTATATCGACGCGGTTCCGGATGCTGTTTTGGCAACGGAGACGGCGGAAGGCCGTTTTCATGCGACAACCGATTTCCGCCAGCTTTCCGCCTGCGACATCATCGTCATCTGCGTTCCCACCCCTTTGACGAAGCACCGCGACCCGGATCTGTCGTTCATCACCCGCACCTGCGACCGTATTGCCGAGACGCTGAAACCCGGCCAGTTGATCGTTCTGGAATCGACCACCTATCCCGGCACGACGGACGAGGTCGTCCGGCCAATCCTGGAAAAGACCGGCCTTAAATCGGCGCAGGATTTCTTCCTTGGCTTCTCGCCGGAGCGTGAAGATCCGGGCAATCGTGATTTCCATACATCGAGTATCCCGAAGGTGGTGGCCGGGGACGGAGAGGCGGCTGCGGACCTGATGAAGGCTTTTTACGGCGCCGTCGTCCAGACGGTCGTGCCGGTGTCGTCACCGGCGACGGCCGAAGCGGTGAAGCTGACCGAGAACATTTTTCGCGCCGTTAACATCGCCCTCGTCAATGAGTTGAAAGTTGTCTACGAGGCGATGGGCATCGACATATGGGAAGTGATCGACGCGGCCAAGACCAAGCCGTTCGGCTATATGCCGTTCTATCCCGGCCCCGGTCTCGGTGGTCACTGCATCCCGATCGATCCGTTTTATCTGACCTGGAAGTCGCGCGAATACGAATTGCCGACCCGCTTCATCGAGCTTGCCGGTGAAATCAACTCGGCTATGCCTAAGCATGTGGTCGGGCGGCTTGCCGAAGCGCTTGATATCCGTCTTGGCAAGGCGCTCAGCCGGTCGAAGGTCCTGGTGATCGGTCTTGCCTACAAGAAAAACGTACCGGATATCCGCGAAAGCCCGTCGCTAAAACTGATCGAACTGATCGAGGAGCGGGGCGGGCGGGCTGACTATCACGATCCGCATGTCACCGAAATTCCGAAGACACGCGAATATATGACGTTGAAGGGGCGCATGTCAGTGCCGCTGGATGAGCAATCGGTCAAAGGCTTCGATGCTGTTTTGATCGCCACCGATCATGATGCAGTCGATTATGCCGCGATTGCCCGCTGGGCGCCGCTGATCGTCGATACGCGCAACGCCTTTGCCCGGCGAGGCATCGAAGGCGGCACGATCCTTAAAGCCTGATTGGTCTCAGGGCGCCGCAGCGATGGCGGTAGCGGCGGACATATGCTTCTTCATCCGGCTGGCGGCCATGGCATAACCGCCGGACGCGCCGTCAATGAAATGCATGTGATCGCGGCTGAGCGGCGTCGGCACGATGCAGGTCATCAGTGCCGTATCCTGACGGTGCAGGCCGAAACGGCAGATGCCGGCACTTGCCGCAGCCTCAAGCCGGGCCTCGATCTGGCGAAACCTGTCCGGATCGACGTCGATGGTCATTTTGAGGCCGTCATCGAATTTGCGAAAATCCGTGTTGCGGGCAACATCCTGCCGGTATGCCTTCGGATCGAAACGGCCGAGCGTCAGGCCGAGGCGATAGAGACCGACCGTCAGCAGATATTGCGCCAGGATGAAAAGCCGATGGGTGAAGCGTTTCCCCTTGGGTGCCGTTTTTGTTTCCGCCGACAGGCCTACAGCCGACAGTCCGATCTGCGGCCCCTCCGCTGCGACCGGATGCCCCTCCCGTTCTTCTCCGGCGGCAAGCGCGACGATGTCGGCGACCAGGGCCTGAAATGCGGCGATGTTCTCTGATCCGACAGGAATTGCGATGATAGAGACGATGTCGCCATGCCGGGACTGGATCGGGTTCCATCGGCAGGATAGTCCGGCAAGGTCCGGCCGTGCACCCGAAGGTGCAGGTGGTATGGCAAACAAGCCTTCCTTCATCCGCGCTTCCGCCCAACTCGAACCGCCACCGGCAAACATCGCGTAGGAAACATCGGGGTTGACCTGAAAGCGGGCGACACGAACGGTGAGGCCTGCTGCGATGACGTCGGCCACGGGTACAAGAGCGGCACGCAGCGTCAGCTGTAACTCTTCACCGACCCAGCTTTGCACCGCCGAAAGTGCGTTCCGTGCTTTCTCTACGCCGGACGGCGGCACTGCCACCATCGCGCCATCGCCGCCGAAGACGAAGGGCAGGTCGTTATTGCCCAGCGCATTCAGAATGGCCGAGATGACACTGGCGCCGGCCATGTTGACCGCCTTGTAGCGGCCGGCCTCGATCGCGCCGGTGGAATCGACGATGTCGGCGGTGGCCAGCGCCCAATCGGGGGGCAATGCCCGATAGTTGTCGCTGTTGGCGACGCCTTCGAATTCGACGAAGACCGGAAGCGCGCTGAAGAATGTTTCGCTAGAAAGCTGGCTCATTCTTCGAGGCTAACATATTCGCGCAGGGCAGGCGAAGTGGTTTGACGCCCGGTGTTAGGAAAAGCATGGCGGAAACAGACCCATCCCTTTCCATCACAGATGGGAGTTTGGAGCAAATTTCCCGCGCGCGCGGTCGACCCATCGATGCGTCTCGTGTTAAGCGATGCAACCAGCATGATTTGAATGAATGGATAGAAATAGATGAGTCGCCTTGATGGTTTTATCTCCCGCATGCACTCGCAGCGTGCTGTTCTCAACCATATCAAGGAGGCTTCGATGATCGCGCCGGATGGCGTGATCCTGGAAATCGGGCTTGGCAACGGGCGGACCTACGATCACATCCGCGAACTGTTTCCGAACAACCGGGTCATCGTTTTCGACCGGGCTATCGGGTCGCATCCCGATTCGACGCCGCCGGAGGCGGATCTCATTCTTGGCGATATCAAAGAGACGATTGCCCAGTTTTCCGGCAGGGGCGTCGCGTTTGCGCATGCCGATATCGGCACGGCCTATCCAGAAAAGGATGCCAAGACCCTGACCTGGCTGCCGCAATCGATTGTCGCTGCGCTGAAGAGCGGCGGTGTTGCCGCAAGCGGGTTGCCGCTCGACCATCCCGAACTCGAGCCATTACCGCTGCCGGCCGGCGCCGATCCGGGCCGGACCTATTTTTACAGGAAACGCTGAACGGCTTGCCGATCGCCCGCTTTGTTGGCGGGTGATGGTCAGGGCAGGAGCAGGACGTCGAACTGATCCTGCCCGATCGGCAGGGCAGTAACCTTCATCTCGACCTGGCTGTCTTCGTAAAAGACGATGCAATCCTCGTAGAAGCCAGCCAGATAATCGACGAAGGCCTGCGATCCGGCCGGTCCGTAGAAGACCGGGGAGAATTCCACGTAGAACGGTATGCGGCGTTGCAGCAGCGGTAGCATCGAGCGGGCGGCCACCGGCTCATAGCCCTCGATGTCCATCCAGATCAGCCCGATGTCATCGGCTGCCACGCCTGTCTCTGTCAGCATAGCGGTCACCGGTTTTACCGGAACCTTGATCTCGATATCCCGGTCGCTCTGGCGTAGGGCGCTGCTTTTGCCGTGATTGTCCCTGTGCATGAAGAAATCGAGCGTGCCGTCGCTCTCACCGGCAGCCGTGTTGATCGCGGTGATCCGCTTGTTCAGGCCGTTCTGGTCGATGTTGGTGCGCAGAAGCTTGAAGTTGCGTGGATCCGGTTCCACCGTAACGATATGGCGAAAGGCCTTGCTCAGCGCGAAATAGACGGTCTGGGTGCCGATATTGCCGCCGAGTTCGAGAAGGATTTTTTCGGGTTGCAGCAGACTTCTTTGCCGCAGGACGGACAGCAGCCGCTCGACATTCTCGCGCTGGAAATGGCCCTTGCGGTAGATTTTCCGGCCGATGTAGTCATGCGGGGAAAAGGTCATCAGATGGTCGCCGCAATCGGCGGTCATAGACACGATTTTCGGGCTGACGGCGTTGACGAGCATTTCGCGGCCGATGCGGGTGGCGAGCAGGCGTTTTGCCATGCGATTGCGCCATTTGCGCAGCCGGCGCTTCCAGGATTTCGTCACTTGCATGCCTTGCCCGTCTCCATCATGTGCTGATCTTCTTCAACACGAGATTGAGCGGGAAATGAAGGCGTTTCTGCGAAAACGGCGGCCTAAGCCGGTTTCCCCGTCGTGCCGCGCCGCACCAGCGGGCCATCGACCTTGATGGTCATCGGCCGTGGCTGCTTGCCGTGGATCGCCATGTCGATGAGGATTTCCGCGGCCTTTTGGCCCATCTCGTAATTGGGCAAGACGAGGGTGGAGAGGGGCGGGTGGGTGTAGCGGGCCAGTTCCTGGTCGTCATAGCCCATGACGGACAGGTCCTCCGGTACCCGCAGGCCTCTTTCCGCCGCCGCCTCCATGACGCCGATCGCCATGAGGTCGTTGCCGCAGAGGATCGCCGAGGGCGGATTGGGCATGGACAGAAGATCGAGCCCTG
Source organism: Pararhizobium sp. PWRC1-1 (assembly GCF_049897905.1). Classification (NCBI taxonomy): domain Bacteria; kingdom Pseudomonadati; phylum Pseudomonadota; class Alphaproteobacteria; order Hyphomicrobiales; family Rhizobiaceae; genus Pararhizobium; species Pararhizobium sp. PWRC1-1. Next base: position 78,649 of record NZ_JAFCXE010000011.1, read on the forward strand.
CTTCGTAGCCGCGCAGCGGCAGCCAGTCGCCGTCGCGGACCAGTGTTTCATCAAAGGCGATATCGGCGGTGGCGAGCGCCTGCTTGTAGCCTTTGAGGCGATCCATCGCCGCATCCATCCAGGGCTCGCCATTGATGAAACCGATGCGCCTGTGGCCAAGGCTGGTCAGATGCGCGGTTGCCGTAAAGCCGCCGGCGACTTCTCCGGGCACGATGGCCATATGCTGGCGTGGCTCGGAATAGCAGTTGAGCAAGACGGTCGGGATGCCCTTCAGCTGCGGCGGCACGGTGACCTTCCGGGTGAAGATCGTCGCATAGATGACGCCGGCGATGGAGCGGTCGCGCAAGATCGAGCGCAGCACCGCATCCTGCAGGTCCGGGTTGGAGCGGGTCGCGTGCGCCGACACCAGAAGCCCCTGTTCGAACGCATAGTCGCGGATGCCGTCGAGGCTGACGACCGGATGCGGGCTGGTGGAGATTTCGTCGACGATGAAGGCGATGGTGTCCTTCTCGACATGCGGGGTCGTGTCCACCTCGTTTCGTGTCATTGGTAATTTATAACCAATTTTATGAGCAGCTTCACGCACGCGCATTTGGGTCTCGGCCGAAATGCGGGCTCCAGACATCTCGTTGAGAATCAGAGAGACGCTCGATTGTGACACGCCGGCAATCCTGGCCACGTCCGTCATGGTGGGCCGGCCTGTGTCCCCCTGCTTCTCGGAGGCGCTGTTCCGCCCACTTGCTCTTGCCATCGTCCCGTCTCGCTTCCATCCCGGTTTCTGCTGCGATGCAGAATTATTTTTGTGCGCATGCTAATAAATTAGCGCTTGACTGATAATATTATTAGCGCAAGATTTGCGTATGTGAAGCGGAAAATGCTCACTGCCCGGTAGAGGAGTACCGGTAAATTTCGGAGGAGAAAATACCGATGTCCACGATTTCACGTCGCACGTTCCTGGCTGCCGCAACGGCCATGGGCGCCATCGCGCTTGCCGGCTCCATTGCCTATGCGGAGCTTCCGGCTTTGGCCAAGAAAGACACCTACAAGGTCGGCTTCGCGCAGACCGAATCCAACAATCCCTGGCGCATCGCCCAGACCAACAGCATGAAGTCAGAGGCTGAAAAGCTCGGCTACCAGCTGGTCTATACCGATGCTGCTGGTTCCGCTGCGAAGCAGGTGGCCGACGTCAACTCGATGATCGCACAGGGCGTCGATGTCATCTTCCTCGCGCCACGCGAAGAAAAGCCGCTGATCCCCGCCGTCATGGCTGCGAAGAAGGCCGGCATCCCTGTCATCCTGCTTGACCGCAACGTCGATCAGTCGCTCGCCAAGGCCGGCGAAGACTACGTGACATTCATCGGTTCAGACTTCATCGCGGAAGGCAAGCGCGTCGCTGAATGGCTGGCCAAGAACGCCAACGGCAAGTCGAAGATCATCGAACTCGAAGGCACGACCGGTTCCTCGCCGGCGAACGATCGCAAGAAGGGTTTTGACGAAGCCATTGCGGCTGCAGGCGGTTTCGAAATCCTGGCGTCCCAGACCGGCGACTTTGCCCGCGACAAGGGCCGCCAAGTTGCCGAAGCGCTCCTACAGGCGCATCCGGACGCGGATATCGTCTATGCGCACAACGACGAAATGGCGATCGGTGCGATTGCCGCCATCGAGGCAGCCGGCAAAGTTCCGGGCAAGGATATTCTCGTGCTCTCGATCGACGGAGGCAAGGAAGCCGTGCAGGCTGTGATCGACGGGACAATCGCGGTCGTGGTAGAATGCAATCCGCGCTTCGGACCGAAGGGTTTCGAGATCATGCAGAAGTACGCCGCGGGTGAAAAAATCGAGCCCAAGGTAATCAACGACGACAAGTTGTACGATTCGTCCAACGCCGCCGCGGAATTGGCAACCGCCTATTGATTTCCCAAGACTGTCGCTTCCGGCCGGGGTGGCATCGCCATTCCGGCCGGCTTTTCATGTCTGCTTATTGAGGATGGATGGAACATGCTGCTGTCCATGCAGGATATTTCCAAGGCGTTTTCCGGCGTCGCTGCTCTGCGCTCGGCCTCGCTTGAGATCGCTGCCGGCGAGGTCATGGCGCTGGTCGGCCAGAACGGCGCCGGAAAGTCGACGCTGATCAAGATTTTGACCGGGGCCTATCAGCGCGATACAGGGGTGATCCGTTTCGAAGATGAGGACGTTGTCTTTGCAACGCCCGGCGCCAGCCAGGCCAAAGGCATCGCGACGATCTATCAGGAAATCAATCTGGCGCCGCAGCGTTCGGTGGCCGAGAATATCTATCTGTCGCGCGAGCCGCGAACGGGGCTTGGGCTGCTCGACCGGCGGGCGATGCGCGACGGTGCCGCTGCTGTGCTCAAGACCTTCAATCTCGATATCGACGTTGACATGCCTGTCGGTCATTTCAGTGCCGCGACCCGGCAGATGATCGCCATTGCCCGTGCGGTAACGCAAAAGGCGCGGCTGGTGATCATGGACGAGCCGACATCGTCGCTGGACGAACGCGAGGTTAGCATTCTGTTCGAGACGATCCGCACGTTGAAAAGGAATGGCGTCGCCGTGCTGTTCATTGGCCACCGGCTCGACGAGCTCTATGAGATCTGCGACCGCGTCACCATCATGCGCGATGGCCAGACGGTGGCGCAGAGCGCCATGGCCGACATGCCGAAGATGGAGCTTGTCCGCCACATGCTCGGCAAGGAACTCGCCGCCTTTCAGGCGATTGCCCGCGACATCGGTGACGACGAGGCAAAACCCGTGCGTCTTTCGGTCGAAAGCGCCGGGTCCGGTGTCCGCGTCCGCGATGTCAGCGTCACCGTGCGCGAAGGCGAGATTTCCGGGCTTGCCGGTCTGCTCGGCTCCGGCCGCACGGAAACCGCGCGGATCATCTTCGGTGTCGACAAGCTGGAAAAAGGGTCGATCCGCATCGACGGCAAGGCGCGCAACTATTCCGAGCCGGCCGACGCGATCGCCGATGGCATCGGGCTGGTCTCCGAGGATCGCAAGATCGACGGCATCATTCCCGAGATGAGCATACGCGAGAACATGACGCTGGCGCTGCTGCCGAAACTGAAGAAGGCCGGCATTGTCGATCGCGCCCGCCAGCAGGAGATCGTCATGCGCTACATCAAGGCGCTCGGCGTCAAATGCGCCTCGCCGGATCAGCCGATCAGGGAACTGTCGGGCGGCAATCAGCAGAAGGTTCTTCTCGCCCGCTGGCTTTGCACCGATCCGCGCATCCTGATCGTCGACGAGCCGACGCGCGGCATCGACATCGGCGCCAAGGCGGAAATCCTCAAGCTGCTGCGCAGGTTGGCCGATGAGGGCTTGAGCGTCCTGATGATCTCCTCCGAACTGGAGGAGCTTCTGGCTGCGGCAGACCGCGTCACGGTGTTGAGCGACGGCCGGTCCGTTGCCGTCCTGAAGCGCAACGAACTCAGTGAGACGGCGCTTCTTTCCGCCATGGCCCATCAGGTGAATTGATATGACGACGATCGACACATCCGCTCCGGGCGAGCGTGCCGCCCGCCCGAACATGGCGCAGTTTCTCAGCCGCTATGGCACATTTGCGGCCTTCATCCTGCTCGTTGTTTTCAACCTGATCGCCACGCCGAATTTCCTCTCCTGGCAGACGCTCAACGTCAATCTCACCCAGGTCGCAACCATCGTCATCGTTGCCGTCGGCATGACATTGGTGATCGCAACGGGCGGCATCGACCTGTCGGTCGGCTCGCTGATGGCGATCGCCGGCACTGCAGCGCCGATGATCTTCATGGGGCAGCTGCTCCCCATCGAGAACATGGGCATCCTGATTATTCTCTCGTTCATCCTGCCGGTCTTGCTGGTCATGGCGTTCGGATGGTTCAACGGGATGCTGGTGACGCGGTTTTCGATCCAGCCGATCATCGCCACGCTGGTGCTGTTCATCGCCGGACGGGGGATTGCCCAAGTCGCCACCAACGGCAATCTGCAGGTGTTCAAGAACCCGGATTTCCAGTTCATCGCCATGGGCCGCATTGCCGGTGTTCCGGCGCAGGTGATCATCATGATCATCGTCGCGGTGCTTGCCCATTGCCTGATCCGCTATACCGTCATCGGCCGCCAGATCATCGCCGTTGGTGGCAACGAGAAGGCGGCGCGGCTGACCGGCATTCCGGTGCGGCGGGTCAAGACCTTCGTCTACGTCATTAGTGGCGCCCTTGCCGGTGTTGCAGGCTTGATCGTGGTCGCCCGCAATTCGGCGAGCGACGCCAATCTGGTCGGGCTCGGCATGGAGCTCGATGCGATCGCCGCCGTCGCGGTCGGCGGGTCGCTTCTGACCGGCGGCCGGGCTAACATTATTGGTACGGTGCTCGGCGCCTTCGTCATTCAGTTGGTGCGCTACACACTTCTTGCCAATGGCGTGCCGGATGCGGCGGCGCTGATCGTCAAGGCGGGGCTGATCATCATCGCCGTGTTCATCCAGCAACGTGCCAAGGGGTAACAGACCATGATCAAAACCCTTTCGCGGCTCTTTATCCCTAAATCCTCCGGCGATTTCGCCCGTCTCGGCGTGCTTCTGGCGCTGGCCGGCCTGATCCTGTTCGGCGCCCTGCGCTACGACAATTTCATCTCGCAGTTCAATATTCTCAGCTTCCTGCGCTACAACTCGATGTTCGCACTGATCGCACTCGGCATGGCGTTCGTCATCATCACCGGCGGCATCGACCTTTCGGTTGGCGGCGTCGCGGCGATGGCGAGCGTCGTTGCCGCCTATCTGTCGCCCTATGGCTGGATTCCGGGGCTTGCTGGCGGCATGATCGCCGGGCTGATTGCCGGTTCGATCAATGGCCTGATCATCACAAGGATGCGTATCCAGCCGTTTATCGCGACGCTGGCGATGATGCTGGCGGCCTACGGCACGGCGCTGCTTCTGGCCAACAACCAGTCAGTGTCGGTGTCCTACGACACCGGCTTCACCACGATCGGGCAGGACGATTTTCTCGGCTTCCCGATCCCGGCCTGGATCGCGGCGTTCGCCTATGTGCTCGGCTGGATCTTTCTTGAGCGGCATCCGGCAGGACGCCACGTCTTGGCGATCGGTGACGGGGAGGCGACGGCCAATCTGATGGGGCTGAAGGTTGAGAAGACGTTGTTTGCCGTCTATGCGCTGTCCGGGCTGCTTGCAGGTCTTGCCGGCGTCATCCTCGCCTCGCAGTTCGGGGCAGGGCAGCCGACGGAAGGCGTGGGTTGGGAGCTGTTTGCTATCGCTTCCGTCGTGGTCGGCGGTACGCTCTTGACCGGCGGCTCCGGCTCGGTTGGTGCGACGCTGGCGGGTGCGTTGCTGCTCGCGATGGTCTTCAACATCCTCAACTTCGAAAACGGCCTCGGCTGGATTTCGCTCTCGGCCTATTGGCAGTCCGTCATCCGCGGCGCCTTCCTTCTGGTCGTTGTGGTACTGCAGGCCCGGTTGATGAACAAGACCGTGGCTTAAACCTCTCCTCCATCCGTCTCAACGCCAAGCGCGTCCGGGCAACCGGGCGCGTTTTGCGTTTGTCCACATGGAAGCCTGTGCTGTCGCAAGCGCATATCGAATTGCTGCGCCGCCGCATCGAACCTGCTTGACAAATTTTTCAGGCTATGAAAATTCTTTCAGCAATAGATAAAAATATCATGCTGTGAAAAAAATGGCAGAGGCGAGGGCGGAGACATGGTTCTGGGCGGAGGTTCACTTCGGGACGACGAGTCGAGCATGGCAACGCGTGCGGCATGGCTGCATTACGCCGGCGGGCTGACCCAGTCGGAAGTTGCCAAACGTCTCGGCCTGACCTCTCTCAAAGCCCACCGCCTGATCACCAGGGCCAATCAGGAAGGCCTGGTAAAGGTCTATATCGACGGCGAAGTCTCCGAATGCGTCGAACTGGAGCAGAAGCTTTCCGCTCGCTACGGCCTCGACTATTGCGAAGTCGTTCCGGATTTCGATCCGGAGGAGTTGCCGCTGAAGGCGCTCGGTATTTCCGGCGCGCAGTTCCTCAAGCGTCAGATCGAGAAGGACGGCTCCCTGCTGATCGGCATGGGCCATGGGCGGACGCTGGCCGCGTGCGTCGAATATCTGCCGCGCACCTCCAACAAGAATGTCCGCTTCGTCTCGCTGCTCGGTGGCCTGACGCGGCGGTTCTCCGCCAATCCGCATGACGTTATCCACCGGCTGGCCGAGCGCACCGGCGCCGAAGCCTACGTGATGCCGGTGCCGTTCTTCGCCAATTCGATCGAGGATCGCGACGTGCTGTTCAACCAGCGCGGGGTCCGGGAGATTTTCGATCTCGCCGGTAGCGCCGATCTGCTGCTCGTCGGTATCGGTACCGTCGAGCGGGAAGCCTCGCTGGTGGCGACCGGCATGATCGAGAAGGGCGAGCTTGAAGAAATCAAGAGGGGCGGCGGTGCCGGCGAATTGCTGGGCCATTTCTTCGACGACAAGGGCCAGCCGATCGAGACCTCGCTGTCCAACCGCACGTTTACGCTGAGCCGCGAGGCTTTGAAAAACCGTCGCACGGTCGCGGTTGCCGGTGGCAAGGTCAAAGCCCGCGCCATCCGCGCCGTGCTGGAAAGCCGGTTTCTCAGCGGTCTGATCACCGACGAGAAGACGGCGCAGACATTGATGGAGGATGCCGCCTGAAACGGCGCTGTCCCGGCATCGGGAATGAGGGCTGAAGACCGATCCTGGGAGTGGTTCGGTTCAAGCCTGTCGCGGCAACTGCATGCCGGCCAGTCAGGCCGAGGGGTGCAAGCACTGCGATCTGGAGGAAATACCGGTCGGGTAAGCCGGTACGGCTCAATCGATTGAGCATGTTTTGCCCGTGAAGGAGGAGAAGACCAATGCATGAGAAAGAAAAAGACCTGATCAGTGCATTCCTGCGTGGAGAGGTGGACCGCCGCGGAATGCTGAAGGGCCTGGGCGCCATGGGCGTCACGGCCGGTGCTGCCGGCACGCTGCTCAACATGATGTCGACCAAGGCGATGGCTGCCGATTTCGACTGGAAGAAGCACTCCGGCAAGACCGTCAAGCTGCTGCTCAACAAGCATCCCTATGCCGATGCGATGATTGCCAACCTGCAGGCCTTCAAGGATCTGACGGGCATGGACGTCAAATATGACGTGTTCCCGGAAGACGTCTATTTCGACAAGGTGACCGCAGCCCTGTCGTCCGGCTCCACCGAGTATGATGCGTTCATGACCGGCGCCTACATGACCTGGACCTATGGTCCGGCCGGCTGGATCACCGACCTGAAGGAATGGATCAACGATCCGGAAAAAACCAATCCGAACTATGCCTGGGACGATTTCCTCCCCGGTGTGAAGAATTCCTGCGCCTGGAACGGCCAGCCCGGCGGCGCGCTCGGTTCCGACGATGCCAAGCAGTGGTGCATTCCGTGGGCGTTCGAGCAGAACAACATCACCTATAACAAGGCGATGTTCGACAAGGCCGGCGTTTCCGTGCCGAAGAACCTCGACGACATGATCTCCGTTGCCGCCAAGCTGCAGAAGGATGTCGGTGGTATCTACGGGGTCGGCGTGCGCGGTTCGCGCTCCTGGGCGACGATCCACCCGGGCTTCCTGTCGGCCTATTCTAACTTCAACGAAAAGGACCTGAACGTCACCGACGGCAAGCTGTCGGCAGCGATGGGTACGGCCGGCTCCAAGGCCTTCCACGCCAAATGGGTGCAGATGATCCAGGAAAGCGGACCGAAGGACTGGTCGACCTATACCTGGTACCAGGTCGGTACCGATCTGGGCGCCGGCGCCTCGGCGATGATCTTCGACGCCGATTGCCTGGGCTACTTCATGAACGGCGGCGACAACAAGATGGCCGGTCAGCTGTCCTATGCCGCCTTCACCGCCAATCCGGATGCGACGGCCTCGACGCCGAACATCTGGATCTGGTCACTGGCCATGTCCAACTTCTCCAAGGACAAGGACGCTACCTGGTACTTCCTGCAATGGGCATCCGGTCCGGAGCACGCGATCTTCGGCGCCACCAAGATGGACTTCGTCGATCCGGTCCGCCAGTCGGTCTGGAAGGATGAAGCCTTCCGCACCAAGCTCGACAAGTATCCCGGCTATGTCGACATGTTCGACGCGTCCGCCGCCGGCGCTTCAATCAAGTTCACACCGCAACCGTTGTTCTTTGACGTCACCACCGAATGGGCGGCGACGTTGCAGAAGATGGTCGCCAAGGAAGTGCCTGTCGACGAAGGTCTCGACCAGCTGGTCGAGAGCATCGATCGCCAGCTGAAGGAAGCCGGCCTCGGCTGATCTCCCTCCCAAGCAGAGCCCGGCGCTTGAAAGAGCGCCGGGCACCCGCACACCGGCCGATTGCCGCCTTGAGACAACCTGAGATGCCGATGGACTGGCGCGGGATGATCCGCGTGCCGCGCGCTTTCTTCAAAGACAAAGAACGGAGCTCGACATGGCTTCAACAGCCCCCCTCCGCAAGCCGGCTTCAGGTTTCCGCATCAGCCGGAAGATGCTGCCCTATGTGCTGAGCCTGCCGGCATTGCTCGTCTGCATCGGTATTCTGATCCCCTTCTTCACGGCGGTGATCTATTCCTTCCAGCGCTACCGGTTGAGCCAGCCCTGGGCACGGCAATTCAACTGGGGTGAGAACTACCTCAACTTCTTCACCGACCCGGCCTTCTGGAACACGCTGAAAGTGTCGCTGCTCTACGCCGGGATCACCGTGACGCTGGAGCTGCTGCTCGGCCTCGGTATCGCTCTGCTGTTACAGCGCCGCTCGACCGTCAACAATTTCATCTCGATCATGCTGCTACTGCCACTGATGATCGCGCCGGCGCTGGCCGCGCTGATGTGGAAGCTGATGACCAATCCGAGCTTCGGTATTCTCAGCTACCTCGCCAGCCTGATTGGGCTGCATGATTTCCGCTGGGCATCGTCGCCGAGCACGGCGCTGTTGACCGTCGTTCTCGTCGATATCTGGGTCTATACGCCCTTCATCATGATTCTGCTGCTTGCCGGCCTGCGCTCGCTGCCGACCCAGCCGTTCGAAGCGGCGGCGCTTGATGGCGTGCCGAGAACCTTCGTGTTCTTCCGCATCACCCTGCCGATGCTGACGCCCTACATCCTGACGGCGACGCTGTTCCGGTTGCTCGACTCAATCCAGCAGTTCGATATCATCTATGCGATGACGCAAGGCGGGCCGGGCAATACACTGACCGTCTTCCAGGTGGAGGCCTATCTCAATTTCTTCCAGTCGACCAATGTCGGACGCTCGGCAGCTTTGATGGTCATCCTCTGGGCGATCACCTACTTCCTGTCGAACATCTTCATCAAGAACTGGCTGCGGCTGCGCGAACGCGCCCGTGGCGAAGCGTGAGGGGAACACCATGGAAACCACATCCACGCTCGAAAAGACACTGCGGCTGATCGCGCTGACGCTGGTCGTCATCTTCTTCATGTTCCCGATCTTCTGGATCTTCCTGATGTCGTTCCAGACCAATGAAACGATCCTGACGATACCTCCATCGATCATCTTCACGCCGACGCTGTCCAACTATGCAGCGTTGATCACCGGCAAGCTGACGACGGCGGCCGGTACGCTCGACATCGCCTTCATGCGCAATCTCGGCAACTCGATCTTCCTGTCTGTGACATCGGTTGCGCTGGCGCTCGTGCTTGGCGTGCCGGCCGCCTATGCTTTTGCCCGTCACAAGTTCAAGGGTTCCGAAGACATCGCCTTCACACTCCTGTCCTTCCGGTTTGCGCCGCCGCTGCTCGTGCTTTTGCCGCTGACCCAGTATTTCCAGTGGCTTGGACTGTCCGACACATATTTCGGCCTGATCTGGGTCTACCAGCTGATCTGCCTGCCGCTGATCCTGTGGATCGTGCGCGGCTATTTCGAGGATATTTCGGCTGACGTGGAATATGCCTATCGCATCGCCGGTCATTCCTGGTTTGCCACCTTCCGCAAGATCGCCCTGCCGCTGGCAGGCCCCGGGATCGCCGCTGCCGGCCTGCTTGCCTTCATCTTCGCCTGGAACAACTTCGTTTTCGCGCTGGTGCTGGCCTCGGCCGACAAACAGCCGGTGACCGTCGGGGCGCTTGCCTTCGTCACCTCGTCCGGCATCCAGTATGGCCAGATTGCCTCGGCCATCGTGCTTTCGGTGACGCCGACGCTTGCACTTGCACTCTACGCCCAGCGCTACCTTGTCGAAGGCCTGTCGCTCGGCGCGGTGAAGGGATAAATCATGACGACACTTCAGCTTAAAAACATCGTCAAACGCTACAAGACCAACACGGTTCTCGACAACCTGTCGCTGGATGTGGCCGATGGCGAAACGCTGGTCCTGTTCGGCCCATCGGGGGCGGGCAAGACCGTGCTGCTCCGGCTGGTCGCCGGTGTGATCGATCCCGAAGAAGGACAGATCCTGATCGGTGGCGAGGATGTTGCCGATATCGACGCCGAACATCGCGGCATCGGCATGGCCTTCCAGAATTTTGCCCTGTTCCCGCATATGAGCGCATTCGACAATATCGCCAGTCCGCTGACGGCGACGAATGCGACGAAGGATGCGATCTCGGCAGGTGTGCACAAGGTTGCCAAGCTTTTGAAGATCGACCATGTTCTGTCGCATCACCCGAAGGCTCTTTCGAACGGCCAGAAACAGCGCACGGCGCTGGCCCGGGCGCTCGCCGGTTCGCCGCCGCTGCTTTTGCTCGACGATCCCTTGCGCAATGTCGATGCAAAACTGCGTTTCGAGATGCGTCTGGAGCTGCCGCGTCTGCTCGCCGCGCAAGGCGCAACGGTCGTCTATGTGACGCAAGACTACAAGGAAGCCATGGCGCTCGGCGACCGGATCGCCGTGATGTCGCAAGGGCGTATCCGCCAGATTGGCACGCCGGAGGATATCTACAATGCACCGGCGGATATCGAGATCGCCCGTCTGTTCGGCGATCCGACGATCAATCTTCTGGACGTCACACCGAAATCCGGGCCGGAGGGCGTTTATGTAGAGCTTTCGAATGTGAAGGTGGCACTGCCGGGCATGCCATCTGGTGTCGTCGGAAAGACCTGCGTCATCGGTCTGCGGCCTGAGACTATCGCCTTTACCGATGCCGGGGCGCCGGGCGCTATTCCGGTGACGGTGGAGGCCGAAACGCCACTCAACGAAAAGACGGTGACGCTGGTTCTGACTGCGCGTGGCCGGGAAATTCTGGTGTCGCGGCCGGCGGGAACGCCAGGCCCCGTGTCCGGCCCCGCCCATATTGCCGTCAACGGCCAGGCGGCCTTCCTGTTCGACAAGGAGAGTGGCGGGCTGATCCGGTCTGCCGCCATCCCGATGACACGCAATGGAGAAGCGGCATGAGCGAGACCGCACTGTTCATCAAGGGCATCGACAAGTTTTATGGCCCGATCGATCATGGCGTCCATGCCGTCAAACAGCTCAGCATGGATGTGAAGAAGGGCGAGATCATCGCGCTTCTCGGCTCGTCCGGCTGCGGCAAGACCTCGACCTTGCGCATGGTCGCCGGTTTCGAGGCCGTGTCGCGCGGGACGATCTCGATGAAGGGCAGGGAGGTGCAGACCTTTGCGCCGGTCAAGCGCAATGTCGCCATGGCGTTCGAAGGTTATTCGCTTTATCCGCCTTTGACGGTGCGCGAAAACATCGCATTTGCGCTGAAAGCCGCCAAGCTTTCCCAGAGCGTTGTCGATGAGAAAGTCGCCAATATCGCCAAGCTGTTGGAGATCGAGGATATCATGGGCCGCTATCCGAGCTCGATCTCGGGCGGCCAGCAGCAGCGTGCGTCGCTTGGCCGGGCGCTGATCCGCAATGCCGACCTGCACCTGCTCGATGAGCCGATGGGGCAGCTGGAGCCGCAGCTGCGCACCCTTCTGCGCGGCCGCATCAAGCATTTCATCAAGGAACGCGGCCTCACCGCCATTCTCGTCACCCACGACCAGACAGAGGCCAATGCGCTGGCCGACCGGATCGCCGTCATGGAAGGCGGGGTGCTGCAGCAGTTCGATACGCCGCAGATGATCAAGGAACGCCCGGCCAACCTCTTTACCGGCACCTTCGTCGGCGAGCCGCCGATGAACGTGTTTTCGGCGGGGATTTCCGGCTCGGGCGATACCGTATCCTTCGGTCTGAACGAGGGCGTGAGGCTCGACTACAAGGCGTCGGATTTCTCGCATGAGGTGCGGGCCGAACTGATGAAGCGCAGCAAGGTCGTGCTCGGCATCCGGCCCTATGCCGTTCGCCGCAGCGAAGGCGGCGTCGGCGCGAAAGTGGCAGTCAACCAGTGGCTGGGCGACCAGACCCATATCGCCACCGATTTTGCCGGCGGCACGATGGTGCTGGTCGAGCATGACCGCACCAACCTGGCGATCGGCGAGAATGTCGGTATCCGTCTCGATCCGGGAAGCCTGCATGTCTTCGACGGCGACAGCGGCCGGGCCATCAGCCATGGGCAGGAGCTTGCCTGATGCGCGATATCCTGATCGGGATCGATGCGGGAACCTCCGTTATCAAGTCGGTCGCCTTCGACCTTGGCGGCAAGCAGATCGCGTTTTCAGCCATTCCGAACAGCTATGAAAGCGAGGGTGGCCGGGGCGTCGTCCAGGACCTCGACCGCACCTGGGCCGATACCGCCAAGACGCTCGCCGATCTCGCCGGTAAAGTCGAAAACCTCGCCAGCCGGGTTGCGGCGATCTCGGTGACCGGTCAGGGCGACGGCACCTGGCTGATCGATAAAAACGGCGATCCCGTCGGCAAGGGCTGGCTCTGGCTCGACGCCCGCGCCGGTGACACCGTCGAACGGCTGCGGCGCGATAGCGGCGATGCCGCCCGCTTTTCCCATACCGGCTCCGGCCTTGCCGCCTGCCAGATGGGTTCGCAGCTCCGGTGGATACTGGAAAATGCGCCGGAAATGATCGACGGCGCGACGACCGGGTTTCACTGCAAGGACTGGCTCTATTTCAAGCTGACCGGCCAGCGGGCCACCGATCCCTCCGAGGCCAATTTCACCTTCGGAGATTTTCGCACGCGGCAATATTCCGAGGATGTCATCGATTTCCTTGATCTCAGGAAACAGCGCTACCTGTTGCCGGAGATCGTCGACGGCGCCGTCACCCGGCATTCGCTCAACGACGTGGCCGCAGCCTTGACCGGGCTTCTGGCCGGAACGCCGGTGGTGCTGGGCTATGTCGATGTCGTCTGTACCTCGCTCGGAGCCGGGCTGTACGAGCCGGGCACCGATACCGGCTGCTCGATCATCGGATCGACCGGCATGCATATGCGGCTGGCGAAAAGCGCAGATGATGTTCAGCTCAACAGGGACCTGACCGGCTACACCATGTGCCTGCCGATATCAGGCCATTATGCACAGATGCAGTCGAACATGGCAGCGACCCTGAACATCGACTGGATACTGTCTCTGGCGGGCAGCGTGCTCAAGGGCATGGGGATCGAGAAGAGCAAGCCCGAGCTGCTCGGTCATGTCGAGGGCTGGCTGTCCGAGGCCAAGGAAACTTCGCTGCTGTTCCACCCCTATATTTCCGAGGCCGGCGAGCGCGGTCCGTTCGTCGATGCTTCGGCGCGGGCATCCTTTATCGGGCTTGATTTGAACCATGGCTTTGCCGACATGGTCCGCGCTGTGTTCAATGGACTGGCGATGGCGTCGCGCGATTGTTACGTCGAGATGGGGCCGCTTCCGTCACGGGTGCGGCTCACCGGCGGTGCTGCGCGCAGTGCATCCTTGCGGCGCATTCTCGGCGGGGCGCTCGGGTGCTCTGTACAGACCAGCGAGCGCGAGGAGGCGGGGGCTGCCGGCACGGCGATGATCGCTGCCGTGTCGCTCGGCATCTACGGTTCGATGGAAGATTGCGTCAAGGAATGGGTTACCCCCTACCAGCGGCCGGCGGAACCGGCCGACAAAGCCATGGCGGCGCGTTTTGATGCGGCGTTTCCACTCTACAGGCAATCGCGCCTGTCCCTTCGTCCGGTCTGGCACGCCCTTTCCCACGGCTTCGCCCCGGCATCTGAATAGGAAGACTGAAATGAAGAAAATCGCCATAATCGGAGACCGGTTCATGCTGCCGACGGTCTTTCGCGACAAGGTCGTGGAAGCCTGTGGCGACGGGCATGATATCCGTCTCCTCGAACAACCCTGGCCGGATGAGCCGATGGAGCATGGCTATGCCGTCGAGGGCATGGATGGCCTGAAGGAATATGTCGGCAAGGCCGACGATATCATCGCGTTCGTCGGCGACGCCGAACTGGTGATCACCCAGCTGGCGCCGTTTTCCCGCAGCATGTTTTCCCAGCTGCCCGGCTTGAAGTTCATCGCCGTTTCGCGTGGCGGACCCGTCAATGTCGATATGAAGGCCGCCCGCGACGCCGGCGTGCTGGTGGTCAACACGCCCGGCCGCAATGCCAGCGCGGTTGCCGAATTCACGCTCGGCGCCATCCTTGCCGAAACCCGGCTGATCCGTTCCGGTCACGAATCCCTGCGCAAGGGCGAATGGCGCGGCGAGCTCTACCGTGCCGACAAGACCGGCCGCGAGCTGTCGGAAATGACCGTCGGCGTCGTCGGCTACGGCAATATCGGTACCAAGGTGGTGCGCTTGCTGCGGGCGTTCGGAACCAAGGTTGTGGTCTACGATCCCTATGTCCAGCTTTCCGCCGACGACCGCAATGCCGGTGTCGAGCATGTCAGCTTCGACGATCTGCTGTCGCGCTCCGATGTCGTGACGCTACATGCGCGGGTATCGGAAGAGACACGGCATATGATGAATGCCGAGAGCTTCGCCAAGATGAAGCCGGGGGCAATCTTCGTGAACACGGCGCGCGGACCACTCTGCGATTACGATGCGTTGTATGAAGCCCTGGAGAACGGTCCGCTCGGGTCTGCCATGCTGGAAACCTTCGCCGTCGAGCCGGTTCCCGCCGACTGGCCGCTGCTGCAATTGCCGAACGTGACGCTGACGCCGCACATTGCCGGGGCCTCGGTTCGCACCGTGACTTATGCGGCCGAGATGGCGGCCGAAGAGGTGCGCCGCTACATCGCCGGTCTGCCGCCGGTTAATCCGTGCTGAGGGCAGGAGAATGACGGAGAATTACGTTCGCCAGTCGATCATCGACCATTGCCGCAAGATGAATGCGCTCGGTATCAACCAGGGCACATCCGGCAATATCAGCGCCCGCTACGAAGACCGGATGCTGATCACCCCGTCAGCCGCACCCTATGACGAGATGACGCCTGATATGATCGCTTCGCTGCCGCTGGAAGGCGAGTACGGCGCCTGGGACGGCCCGCGCAAACCTTCGACGGAATGGCGCTTCCATCTCGATATCATGAGAAGCCGGCCCGAGGTTCACGCGGTCATCCACACGCATGCGATCTATTCGACCATCCTTGCCATCGCCCACAAGCCGATCCCGGCCTGCCACTACATGATCGCCGCCTTTGGTGGCGACGATGTGAAGGTCTGCGACTATGCGCGCTACGGCACCAAGGAGCTTTCGGACAATATCCTCAAGGCGATGGAGGGCCGCACTGCCTGCCTGATGGCCAATCACGGCATGCTCGCCACCGGAGCCAGCCTCGAAAAGGCGATGTGGGCGGCGGTCGAGCTGGAGACCATTGCCAAGCAATATTACCATGCACTCTTGATCGGCGGCGCCGTGGTGCTGTCTGCTGAGGAGATCGCCGGAGTCCGGAAGGGTTTTGCGAGCTATGGATTGCAGGATGGCGCGAAGAAGGCTGCGAACGGATGATCGCTTGGAGGGTTTCTTTGGCACCGCAGACGCGGTGCCGCTGGATCCGCGGCCCTCGTCCTCGGGTTAAACGCGAGGGAGGATGACGGAGAGAAACGGAACCGGCGGACGGGTGTTCGAGAGAGAAGCAGTGCAGCTTCGACAGGAGAAACAATCGTGAGTGCTGAAACCGGCGTGATCGACCTGTTCATCATCGGCGGCGGCGTCAACGGTGCGGGTATTGCCCGCGATGCGGCCGGGCGGGGCATGTCGGTTGTTCTGTGCGAGAAGGACGATCTGGCTGAGGGTACCAGCTCGCGCTCCGGCAAGCTCGTGCATGGCGGCTTGCGCTACCTCGAATATTACGAATTCCGGCTGGTGCGTGAGGCGCTGATCGAGCGCGAAGTGCTATTGGAATCCGCGCCGCATATCATCTGGCCGATGCGGTTCGTGCTGCCGCACAGCGCGTCCGACCGGCCGGCCTGGCTGGTGCGGCTCGGCCTGTTTCTCTACGATCATCTTGGCGGCCGCAAGCGGCTGCCGGGCACGCGCACGCTTGATCTGCGAACGGCGCCGGAAGGGGCCCCGATCAAGGCGGAGTACCGCAAGGCGTTCGAATATTCCGATTGCTGGGTGGATGATGCCCGCCTGGTGCTGCTCAACGCGCTCGATGCCAAGCAGCGCGGCGCGACGATCCATACCCGCACCGCCTGCACCTCGGTGCGCCGCAATGGCGATCTCTGGGATATCGACATGACCGAGAGCGGCACGGGCCGCAAAATGGAACTGAAGGCGCGGTGCGTGGTCAATACCGCCGGGCCATGGGTCAACGATGTCATCGGCCGCGTTGCCGGGCTGAATTCCCGCCGCAATGTCCGCCTCGTCAAGGGCAGCCATATCATCGTGCCGAAATTCTGGGAGGGGCGGCAGGCCTATCTGGTGCAGAACCCGGACAAGCGGGTGATCTTCATCAACCCCTACGAAAACGACCTGGCGCTGATCGGCACCACCGATATTCCCTATGAGGGGCGTCCGGAAGACGTGAAGGCCGATGGCAGCGAGTTCGATTACCTGATCCAATCGGTGAACCGCTATTTCAAGCAGCAGCTTGCGCAAAGCGATATCGTCCACAGCTTCTCCGGCGTGCGGCCGCTTTATGACGACAATGCCGAAAACCCATCCGCCGTGACGCGCGACTATATTTTCGAAGTTGATGCGTTGAATGGCAAGGCGCCGCTGCTGTCCGTGTTCGGCGGCAAGATCACCACGTTCCGCAAGCTTTCGGAACACGCGCTGGAAAAGATCAGGCCGTTCTTCCCGGCGATGAAGCCGGGCTGGACCTCCAAGGGCGTCCTGCCGGGTGGCGATATGCCAAACGCGGATTTCGACCAGTTCCTCGGGGATCTTCGAGCCAGATACCGCTGGCTGCCGCTCGATCTCGCCAAACATTATGCAAGGCTTTACGGTACGCGCGCGCATGACCTGCTTGGCAATGCGGTGTCGCTCGACGATCTCGGCGCCTCCTTCGGCAAGCTGTTGCGCGAACGCGAGGCGCGGTTCCTGATCGAAACCGAATGGGCGCAGACGCCGCAGGACATTCTGGAACGCCGTACAAAACACGGATTGCACATGACACTGGCGGAGCGCGAGGCTTTGGCGTCCTGGTGTCTGCAGCAGTCGCAGGCGGCTTGAGAGATATCGGAGACAATGGTGAAAAGTTCTGAATTCGAAGCCCTTCTGGATGTCTCGGCCCGGGTCGGTGCCGACCCGGCGCTGGTGCAGGCGGCCGGTGGCAATACCTCTATCAAGGAAGGCGGCACGCTCTGGATCAAGGCGTCCGGCCTCTGGCTGATGCAGGCCCGGCAACGGGACGTAATGGTGCCGGTGGCGCTCGATGCGTTGTTGGATGCGCTTGAGCGTGACGATCCGTCGATAGAAAAGGCACAGGATTTCGTCATCAAGGATCGCAACCCGTCCGGTTTGCGGCCGTCGATCGAGACGACCGTGCACGCACTGATGCCGCAGAAGGTGGTGATCCACGTTCATTGCGTCGAGACGATCGCGACCGCCGTGCAGATCAACGGCGAAACCATCGCCGCATCGAAGCTTGCCGGTATTCCGCATGTGTTCGTGCCCTATGCGCGCCCGGGCCTGCCGCTCGCCAAGGCGATTGCCGCGCGGATCCGGCCGGATACCAGCGTGCTGATCCTCGGCAATCACGGGCTTGCGGTGGCTGCTGAGACGGTGGCGGAGGCGGAACTTCTTCTGGCTGAGGTTTCTAAAAGGCTTGCCTTGCCGCGCCGCAAGGCGCCGGATGCGGATGTTCCGGCGTTGTCGCGGCAGGCGGTCGGCAGTCAGTTTACCCTGCCAGAGGAAAGCGTTTTACACGATGTCGCCACCGATCTGGCCAGCTGCCGCATTGCTGCCGGTGGCAGTCTCTATCCGGATCACGTTATCTTTCTCGGGCGCGGCTCCTTTGTTGCGGCACCCGGTGATACGGCAGCATTGATCGAGGACCGGCATAGGGCTGAAGGATTGTCGTTGCCGCCGGCACTGCTGTTTCCGGGCAAGGGCGTGCTGGTTTCCAAAGACATCACGGCTGGAGCGCTTGCCATGGCGCGCTGCCTCTCGGACGTCCTTGGCCGTATTGGCGAGGGTGCGCGGCTTCGCTATTTGACGGATGCAGAAAATGCCGAGCTTCTCGGCTGGGACGCGGAAAAATACCGGCAGGAACTGAACCGAGCCGGAAAGACGCTGCAATGACCAGTGCCGCAAACAGGCCGTGGGTGATCGGCATCGATATCGGCACATCCGGCGCCCGTGCGGTGGCGATGGATGCGGACTTCAACGTTGTTGCCGCCGGATCGTCGAAGCTGGCGGATTTTTCCACCGATCATCGCGATCCGGTCATCTGGTGGCAGGCGGTGCAGACGGCCTTGGGGCAGGTCCTTGACGTCATCGACCGCAAACAGGTGCGGGCGATCGCGATCGATGGCACCTCCGGCACGATGCTGCCGGTCAGCGCCGACGGCGCGCCGCTGGCGGTGCCGATGATGTATAACGATCCGGTGGAGGACGCGGATATCTTGGCGCGCATCAAGGCGCATGCGCCGAAGGAAAGTGCGGCCCATGGGGCAACGTCAGGGTTGGCGAAGGCGCTGTTGTATCAATCCGTGCCGGGTGTCTTCCGGATCATTCACCAAGCCGATTGGCTTGCCGGGCATTTCACCGGGTTCTACGATGTCTCCGACGAAAACAACGCGCTGAAGACCGGCTATGATCCGGTGTCACGCTCCTGGCCGGACTGGATCGCCGCAACGGGCGCGCGGCTCGATCTGCTGCCGGACGTCTTGCCCGCAGGATCGCCGATTGCAGGAATCTCCGATGATGCAGCGGATGCCTTCGGCCTTGCGGATGATGTCGTCATCGTCGCTGGCACGACGGATGGCTGCGCCTCGTTTCTGGCCACCGGCGCCGATCAGCCGGGCGATGCCGTTTCCGCGCTCGGCACCACACTGACCGTGAAGATGCTGTCGGACCGGCCGCTGTTTGCGCCGGACTATGGTCTCTACAGCCACCGGATCGGCGACATGTGGCTGGCTGGCGGGGCCTCCAATACAGGCGGAGTGGTGTTGTCGGCGCATTTCGACAATGAGCGGATCACTGCGCTTTCGGCCGAAATCGATCCCGCCACCGATACAGGTCTCGACTATTACCCGCTGGTCAAGGACGGCGAGCGGTTTCCCGTCAACGACCCGGCGATGAAACCGCGCATGGCGCCTCGGCCCGAGAGCGATGCCAAGTTCCTGAAGGCGATCTTCGAGGGCATTGCGGGCGTCGAGGCGTTGGCCTATCAGCGGCTGGTGTCGCTTGGTAGTCCGGCGCTGCGGTCCATCCGCACGGTGGGCGGCGGTGCGAAGAACGCGGTCTGGACGGCGATCCGCAGCCGGAAGATTGCAGTTCCTTTTCTGCCGGTGGCTTCGGAAGAGGCGGCGGCTGGGACGGCGCGGCTCGCGCTGATCGGCGCGAAATCGGCGGGTGTGTTATGACGGATGGGCCACTGACGATTTCCGGACTGAATGAGATCGAAGAGCGTTTCGATGCCTTTCTGATCGACCAGTTCGGCGTGCTGCGCGATGGCAAGGGACCGTACCCGAAAGCTGTAGAGACGCTTCGCCGGCTGAAGCAGGCGGGCAAGACGATCATCATCCTGTCGAACTCCGGAAAACGCTCGGCAGAAAATGACCGCCGTCTTGCAGCACTCGGTTTCGACCCGCAGAGCTGGGACTGGTTCTTGACGTCCGGCGAGGTGGCCTGGCGTATCCTTCAGGCCGAAAGCCGGCAGCTGAGCAGCGGCATTGCCCGCAAATGCCTGCTGATCAGCCGCGACGGCGATACCTCGCCATTGGACGGGCTTGATCTGACGCGGACCGAAAGTGGTGAGGACGCCGATTTCATCCTGCTGGCGGCCAGCGAAGGTGACGTGCATCCGCTGTCGTTCTACGAGGCGTTGCTGGCGCCTGCGGCCGCGCGCGGTGTGCCATGCCTGTGCACCAATCCGGACAAGATCATGCTGACGAAGGAGGGTACAGCCTTCGGGGCAGGGCGCATCGCCGAGCTTTACGAAGAACTGGGGGGCACGGTGCGCTGGATCGGCAAGCCGTTCCCCGATATCTACGCGACGGCGCGAGACTTTCTCGGATCGATCGCGCCGGAAAAAATCTGCTGTATCGGCGACAGTATCGAACACGATATCGCCGGCGCTGCGGGTGCCGGGCTGAAATCGATCCTGGTCACGACCGGTATTCTGGAAACCGCGACAGATGCCGATCGTCAGACGCTGTTTGCCGCGCACGGCGCCACGCCCGATTTCATTCTGCCGTCATTCATCTGGTCGGAGAGGTAAGGCTTACCGCGTTCACGCCGCCTGAGCTTCTGCTCAAAACAGCGCGTCGGCGAAGAGGTCGTCGTCATTGGCAGCGGCAGCGACCGGCGTTGCGACGACGGTACCGGCTGGAATGATGGCCTGGTGGACGTTACGCTCCTGCGCCATCGTGTAGAGCTTGAAGATGCGCGGGCCAAGGCCGCCCAAAACATCGCCGAGATCGTTGATATCAGGCATTGTGTCACCGGCGAGATCGCAGAGATCGTCGGCACAGGTGGCGAGTACCTCGCCGAGATCGTTCTGGAAATCCAACTTGCTGATCGACACGCCAATCTTGCTGGCGACTTCCCGGCCATGTTCGGAGAGAATGGTCAGTTCGGTTTCCATGGCGTTGGCTGCCGCGCGGATATTGCCGACGGCGTCGCTCAGGCGTTCGGCAAGACCCGGTCCGCCGGAACTGTCGGTGGCGGCAATCGCGGATGCTGCATCTTCGAAACCCGTCAGCCCGTTGACGATCGCATCGGCGGATTCGTCGAGCTTGGCGGCGAAGATGCGCAGTTCGCCGGTGACCACGTTGATCGACCGGCCTTCCTCGCCCATGCGGCTGCAGCGCAGGTTGGTGTTGAGCGCCATATAGTGGATGTCCATCTTGACGGCGCGGATATTCTCGATACCCGTCAAAAGGTTGGCGGCGGTCGCGGTGGTCGATTGGCTGACATGGTTGGCCTGCAGGCTGGCGGTCTCGACCTGTTTGACAATGGCGTGCGCCGCTGAAACGCTTTCCTCCAGTGCCCGCATGAAATTGCCGCCCTTGGCATCGTCCTCGCTCTGCATCTCGGCCCGCAGGTTGAGAATGTCCTGCGTATCGTGGCTGAAGCTGGCGATGGTTTCGACGACGCTGCGGGAATCCCGCTGGAAGTTGTGCACCATATCGACCATCTGCGCGGCGGCGAGATGATGGACGAGGTTTTCCAACCGCACTTGCGCATCGCGATCAAGAGTGCGGCCTTCGTCACTGCCCAGGAATTCATCCAGGATGGTCAGTGTCGATTGCACGTGCTCGATGCGCTGGCGGGTGATGTCACCGATCTGGAGCGCCGAAAGCGTGGTTGCGACCTTTCCCTGAACTCCACGAGCGAGGACGCCGACCTGCTTGGCGATCTCGCCGAGTTTCTTGCGGTGTCCGCTGATTGTCTGTGCATCCCGCTGCAGGGCGCCGACCACGGCCGGTACCGTCTGCTCATAGCGTTGCGCGATGCCGGACCCGAAGGTCTGGGCGACCTTCAGTTCTTTCTCCAGTGAATTGAGCTGGCCGGCGAAATTGTTTACTTCGCTGGTGCCGGACCGGATGCGATCGAGGATTTCTTCGGCAAAACCGGCAAACTCGGTAATGCCCGCTCCGGTGATCTTCACTGTTACGGCAAAGGTCTGCAGATAGCGCATCGTCTCCTGCATGTCGGCCACATGCGTGCGCAGGCCGGCGCCGGAACTGGACAGAATGTCGAGGTTCCTCTGGCGCATGCTTTCAAGCTGCGGCAGCTCGGAAAGGTTCTTCACCGTTGCGAGCAGGTCGGCCGTCGTGTCTGTGGCAGCGCCGGCGTCGAGCGTCCTTGTGACATTATCCAGCGACGCAAGCAGGCTGTTGAGAACGTCCATGACGGCGAGGAGAACGCTGCCGCCCTCGAGAAAGCGCTTCTCGACTTGGGTTCGCGCCGCTTCCAGCTTGCGGCCGATATCGGTGACGGTGGCAACGCCGGTTGGGTGGGCGCCGGTCTGGTGGGCCAAAGCTGTGCTGTATGTCAAAATAGCCCTCAACTCGAAACATGTGCGATCTTGGCGACAGCCTTAGTGCAAGGATGGAAATGTCTGGTTAAACGCGGGACTCGCCTGCGTTGCACTGTTGCCGTTGCGCCTCGTCGCACTTTTAGCGCGAGTCACTCTTTGCAAGCATTTTCCAATGTGCCGCATTTATCTCTAACTATATGATTTTGAATTTATTTTAGTGGCTAGTTAGATCCTTCTATGAAATCTTCAGGGTAAAAATTCATAGTGAACAGATTCGTAATAAGTGCAGGTTCCTACAACTTGTCTTTACACCATGTTAAGGCTGGCATGAGATTCCATTGAAGGAGACAACAGTATTCATCGTTTCATAGGACTGAAATGACCGCATTATTTAATGAATATCAATCGGTTACTCTGCCGGATAAATTGAATATTAGAAATATAGTTAATGTTTACGAGGTGCTTCACCAAAATATAAAATCCGGAAAAGCTATATTGATTTCCATACCAGATGGTGCAGAGGCCGATTTAAGCTTTATACAGCTTATCGAGTCCGCGCGTATACAAGCAAAATCGTCCGGTACACATGTTCTCATGTCTAAACCGGTAGAGGGATCTGTTCTTTCCGTCCTGAAAAGGGGTGGGTTCAGCGAAGCTTTCTCTCCCGAAGACAAGAAATTCTGGTTGCATGAAGAGGCAATACAATGACCGCGAGAATATTGACCGTCGATGACTCGGCGAGCATCCGTTTGACGACAAAGGTTACCTTGTCCAACGCGGGCTACGAGATCACCGAAGCCGTCAACGGCGCTGAAGGCCTGGAAAAGGCAAAATCGGGACAGTTTGACCTGATCGTCACCGACCTGAACATGCCGGTCATGGACGGCCTGACGATGATCGAGGAACTGCGCAAGCTTCCCGCTCACACGGGCGTGCCGATCATCTTCCTGACAACGGAATCCGATGCTGACCTCAAGGCGCGGGCCAAGGCTGCCGGTGCCACCGGTTGGCTGACAAAACCGTTTGACCCGGAAAACCTGGTGAAGATTGTCAGGAAGGTTGTCGGAAGATGAGCATGACCGATCCCATTGCAGTGTTTCGAATGGAAGCGGCGGAACTGTTTTAGCAGATCGAGGCCGGCCTGCTCGATCTGACCCATCGCCTCGACGACAAGGACCAGATCGACGCCGTCTTTCGCGGCCTTCACACACTCAAGGGATCGGGTGCGATGTTCGGCTTCGACGCGCTCGCGGCCTTTACCCATCACTGCGAAACCGCCTTCGACCGGGTCCGCAAGGGCGAAAAGCCGGCGACAAGCGAGCTGATTGCCGCCGTTCTGGCAGCACAGGATCATATGCGGGCGCTGGTCGACCGGCCGACGGACGACCATGGCAATATCGGCGACGTTCATTTGAGCCAGTTGCAGCGCGCGGTCGAAGGCGATGTGCCGGTGCCAGCTGCCGCGCAGGCGGTGCCAGCGGCACCATCGGCTGCAGCTGCAAAAAGCGGTGCCAATACCTGGCGTATCCGTTTCAGCCTGCCGGTCAACGCGATGGTCAACGGTACCAATCCGCTGGGGCTGCTGGATGAGTTGCGCGATCTCGGCGAATGCCGCATCGCCGTGAATACGTCCGCCGTGCCGTCGCTGGATGTGCTGGTCCCGACCGACCTGCATCTGTCCTGGGATGTCACGGTGACGACCGATCAGCCGCGTTCGGCGATCGACGATGTCTTTATCTTCGTGCTCGACGATATGCAGCTTGACGTCGAGACGCTGACGGATGGCGCCCCCACCGCTGCTGAGCCAACGGTTCAGGCAGAACAGCCTGCACCGGTCGCTCTGCCGGTCGCGGCCGTCGCTCCTGCAGTGTCGGCAGCGCCTGTTTCCGCACCGCTGGTACCGGCCATCGAGCGCGAAGTGCCAAGCGCCAATGATACGCGCCAGGCAAAGGCTGCGGAAAATGTCCGTGTCCCCGCCGAACGTCTGGATGAGCTGATGGACCGGGTTGGGGAGCTGGTGATCGCGCAATCGCGGTTGCGGCAGCTTGCCAGCTCCAGCATGGATCTGCAGCTGCGCTCGGTCTCCGAAGAAATCGAGCGTCTCTCCGGCGAATTGCGCGACACGATGATGGTTCTGCGCATGGTGCCGGTCGGCAGTCTGTTCGGGCGGTTCCGGCGCCTGGTACATGATCTCGCCCGCGAAACCGGCAAGGTCATCGAGCTGGTCACCGAAGGCGAGACCACGGAAGTCGACAAGACGGTGATCGAACGGCTGGCCGATCCGCTGGTGCATCTGGTGCGCAACTCGATCGACCACGGTCTCGAAACCCCGGAAGAACGCCTTGCAGCCGGCAAGAATGAAGCCGGCAAGATCATGCTGTCGGCTCGCCAGGCCGGTGGCGAAGTGATCATCACCATCAAGGACGACGGCCGTGGCATTAACCGCGAGCGGGTGCGGGCCAAGGCGGAATCCTCCGGCCTCATCCAGCCCGGCGCGGTCCTTTCGGATCAGGACCTGCTGCAATTGATTTTTGCTCCCGGTTTCTCGACGGCGGCACAGGTCACCAATCTTTCCGGCCGCGGTGTCGGCATGGACGTGGTCAAGAAGACGGTCGAAACCCTGCGCGGTGCAATCGATATCACCAGCTATGCCGGTCAAGGCTCGGATGTATCGCTGCGCATTCCGCTGACACTGGCGATCATCGACGGCCTTTTGGTCCGTGTCGGAACGGGGCGCTATGTCATCCCGCTTTCGGCGGTGGAGGAGTGCCTGGAACTGTCGCTCGAGGAGGATCTGCGTTCGCGTGGACGCAGCTTCATCTCGCTGCGCGATAGCCTGGTGCCTTTCCTGCGGCTGCGTGATCTGTTCCGCACCGGCACCAAGCCGGATGCGCATCAGAAGGTGGTGGTCATTTCAACCGGCACCGAGCGCGTCGGCATGGTCGTCGACCAGATCATCGGCGACCACCAGACGGTGATCAAGTCGATGTCGAAGCTGCATCATGACGTCGCGACCTTCTCGGGTGCGACCATTCTTGGCGACGGCAGCGTCGCTCTCATTCTCGATGTCGCCCATCTGGTGGCGGCCGGTCAGCAACAGGAGGCGCAGGTGCGCGCGGCAGGATGATCGAAGCGGTTCAGACGAACGACAGACAGCTGCAATCCGACACGCACTGGAACAGCGACGGCGAACTGGAGGTGCTGACATTCGACCTTCACGGCGAGACGTTTGCGCTCGAAGCGACGATGGTTCAGGAAATCCTCGACCTGTTACCGGAAACGATGGTTCCAGGCGCCATGCCCTTTGTCGGCAGCGTCATCAATTTCCGCGGCAAGGTCATCCCGCTTGCGGATATCCGGCTGGCTTTTGGTATGGAAGCGGCGGAAACCACGATCGACAGCCGCATCATCGTGATCGAGCTCGATCTTCAAGGCGAGCCGACACTGGTCGGCCTTCGAACAGACAAGGTGAATGAAGTCACCACGCTTGCCAAGGCATCCAGTGAGGCGCCTCCCAGCGTCGGAATGCGTTGGCGGCCGGACTACATCAATTGCCTGGTCAAGCGGGGAGGGCAATTTATCATCCTTCCCAACCTGCAGGCGATTTTCTCATTCAGAAAAGAAACCTAGCGCCGCGCAGGCTGCATACGGCATGTGCGCAGGTTCATATTCAAGGAATTTGACAATGCGATTTACCATTAAGTTCAAACTGGCGATCGCTTTCGGGTTCGTCATAACCCTTTTGCTCGGAACGGCCGGTTACGGCATTCTAAGCCTCGGCAACCTCAACCTGACGGTCGAGGATGTGCTGCAGGGCCCGGCCGAGCGGTTGAAGCTCGCCCAGCAGATCAATATCTACCAGCTGCAGGCGATCCGCCAGCAGAAGAACCTTCTGGCTGCGACATCGGAAAAGGAATCGATGGATGCGCGCATCAAGGGCGATCACAATCGCAAGCTTTTCGACGAGACGCTGACCGAAGCTGCGGCAAAGGCGACCGAGCAGGGCAAGCCGCGCTGGGTGAAACTCCAGGCGCTCTCGGTTCAAGCCAACGAGGCTGAAAGCCAGATCCGCAAGTTCCTCGATGCCGGCAATGCGCCGGCAGCCCAGAACATTTCCGTCACTACCGCGCGCCAGAGCGCCAATGATATGGACGCAATTCTCGAAGAGATCGTCAAGCTTGAAGAAACGCGTCTGACGGAAGCGCAGGCGGAAGCCGATGCACTTTATCAGGACACGCGGTTGATGATGACTGCAGCGGCAAGTCTTGCCATGCTGATTGCGATTGCCGCCGCCATCTGGATTTCCCTGACCATCAGCAAGGGCCTGCGCCGTGCAACGACTGCCGTTGCCGATGTCGCCGATGGCGATCTGACAAAGCTCGCTGAAATCACCAATCGCGATGAGATTGGTGCCCTTCTCGGTAACGTCAATGTCATGATAGAACGCTTGCGCGGCGTCGTTGCCGATGCTCTGTCGGCCTCCGACAATGTCTCGGCCGGTAGCCAAGAACTGTCGGCAAGCTCCGAGCAGGTCAGTCAGGGCGCGACCGAGCAGGCAGCCTCTGCCGAAGAAGCATCCGCTTCGATGGAAGAGATGGCTGCCAATATCAAGCAGAACGCCGACAATGCGGCGCAGACCGAAAAGATCGCCCGCCAGTCGTCGAAGGATGCCGAAGCCAGCGGCGAGGCCGTTGCCCGCGCTGTCAGCGCCATGCGCACGATCGCCGAAAAGATCGGCATCGTCCAGGAAATCGCCCGCCAGACCGACCTTCTCGCTCTGAACGCGGCTGTGGAAGCAGCCCGTGCCGGCGAGCATGGCAAGGGCTTTGCCGTCGTTGCCTCCGAAGTTCGCAAGTTAGCCGAACGCAGCCAGTCGGCAGCCGCCGAAATCGGTCAGATGTCCGGCGATACCGTCAAGGCCGCCGCCGAAGCCGGTGACATGCTCAACCGTCTGGTTCCGGATATCCGCAAGACCGCCGAACTGGTGTCTGAAATCTCCGCTGCCTGCCGCGAGCAGGATATCGGTTCGAGCCAGATCAACGAGGCGATCCAGCAGCTCGACAAGGTGACCCAGCAGAATGCCAGCGCATCCGAGCAGATGTCCGCGACCTCTGAAGAGCTGGCAGCGCAGGCGGAAGAACTGCAGGCATCGATTGCCTTCTTCAAGGTCGATGCCACAAACCACGGCACCAGCGTCCGGAAGGTTGTTGCCCCGAAGGCGATAACCAAGGTTTCCACGACAAAGCCGGTTGCAAACCGCAGGCCGGCGGCCGCCGGAAATTCTGTGGCCTCCCAGCAGGCACGCGCCAAGGGCTTTGCTCTTGATCTCTCAATGGGCGGCCCGGACGCCGAGGACCAGAACTTTCGCGAGAGCGCATAGCCGATCGTAATCCGGCGCCCCTGACAGGGGCCGCCGCAGTGTCCGCGTGTGTAGGCGCGGGTAGGAATTTTCCGAAACTACCGGTTTCGCGGACGTGAATCACTCACCGCACCGCCCTGCTGGCTCGGACACTCCTCCAATTGGGCACCCGTTCTGGATGCCCGTGTGTTTCCGACCCCAATGTAAGGACCCTTACGGTGCGCATAACTATCAAACTGAAACTCGCAATAGTATTTGCCGTCATCATTCTATTGACCGGCGGGATGGCCACCTTGGCCGTCTTCAATCTCTCCTCTCTGAACGCCGCGATTACGCAGATGGTCACTGGACCGATCGTCGACATGAAGACCGTCGCCGATTTGAGCGGTGCCTTCAACGGAACCGTGCGCGCGGAAAAGAACGCGATCCTCAACCAAAATTCGGTGGAGATCGCTGAATTCGTCAAGTCGATGAAGGAACGCCAGCAACAGCTGGATGGCTTTATCGCCACACTTTCAAAGTCGGCAGATCCGGATGTCCAGGCTAAGGCAACCGAGATCCGAGCGATCTATGACCAATATATGCCGCTTCAGCTGCGGGTCGCAGATCTTGCTTTGCAGAACACAGTGGAATCCAACAGTCAGGCATCAGCTTTGACCATGGGTGCTGGCCGCGACTTCATGAACAAGGCGCTGAAGGTCATCGACGAAGTCAATATCGTTGTCACCGGCAATGTTCAGGAAACCGACGAGGCGACCGATGTTCAGTATCTGAACTCGCGCATGCTGCTGATCTCGGCGACCATCGCGCTGACGCTGTTCTCGCTTGCTGCAGCTGTCTGGATTTCGCTGAACATCTCGCGCGGACTGCGCCGTGCCGTCGAGCTTGCCGATGCCGTCAGCATTGGTGATCTCAACTATGAAATCGCCCACAAGAGCAATGACGAGATCAAGGATCTGGTCAATTCCATGCAGGTCATGACCGCCAACCTGCGCAACACGGCGAGCCTTGCCGACAAGGTTGCCGACGGCGACCTGACGGTCGAGCCGGCACCGCTTTCGGAAAAGGATACGCTGGGTCTGGCGCTGCAGCGCATGGTCGAGCGCCTGCGCGGCGTCGTTGCCGATGCCCTTTCGGCCTCGGACAATGTTTCGGCCGGTAGCCAGGAACTGTCGGCAAGCTCCGAGCAGATTTCCCAAGGTGCGACCGAACAGGCGGCGTCTGCCGAAGAAGCCTCCGCTTCGATGGAAGAGATGGCGGCCAATATCAAGCAGAACGCCGATAATGCCGCCCAGACCGAGAAGATCGCCCGCCAGTCGTCGAAGGATGCCGAAGCCAGCGGCGAAGCTGTTGCCCGCGCTGTCAGCGCCATGCGCACGATCGCTGAAAAGATCGGTATCGTCCAGGAAATCGCCCGCCAGACCGACCTTCTCGCTCTGAACGCGGCTGTGGAAGCGGCCCGTGCCGGCGAGCATGGCAAGGGCTTTGCCGTCGTTGCCTCCGAAGTTCGCAAGCTTGCCGAACGCAGCCAGTCGGCTGCCGCTGAAATCGGTCAGATGTCCGGCGATACCGTCAAGGCTGCTGCCGAAGCCGGTGATATGCTCAACCGCCTGGTTCCGGATATCCGCAAGACCGCCGAACTGGTCTCTGAAATCTCGGCTGCCTGCCGCGAGCAGGATATCGGCGCCAGCCAGATCAACGAAGCGATCCAGCAGCTCGACAAGGTGACCCAGCAGAATGCCGGTGCCTCCGAGCAGATGTCGTCAACATCTGAAGAGCTGGCAGCCCAGGCTGAAGAACTGCAGACCTCGATTGCCTTCTTCAAGGTCGACGGCGCCGGTGTTCGCGTCGGGAACAAGAAGCAGTCGCAGAAGCCTGCTGCCCGTAGCTTTAGCCATACCGCTGCCCGCAAGGCGCCGGCACCGGCCGCTTCGCATAACAGCATTTCCGCCCAGCAGGCACGCGCCAAGGGCTTTGCTCTCGACCTGTCGATGGGCGGGCCGGATGCAGCCGATGCCGATTTCCGGGAAAGCGCTTGATCATGGCAACAGCGTCGCTTGAATCGCAATTCGTCACGTTCAGCCTCGGCGAGGAGGTCTTTGCCGTCCCCGTCGAGGTGGTCCGGGAAATCCTCGACTATGAGGAAGCCTTCAAGATCCCGAACGGCCCCGACTATCTGCTCGGCCTGCGCGACGTGCGCGGGCAGGGCGTGCCGACCATCGATCTCAGGCTGAAGCTTGGCCTGTCGAAAACCGTGCCAACACCCCATACGCGGGTGTTGGTGATGGATATTCCTCTGGAAAGCCGGACCCTTTCCCTCGGTCTCGTTGCCGACCGCGTCTTCGAAGTCACGCCGTTCAGGCGTGACCAGATCGAGGCGGCGCCCGATATCGGCATCCGCTGGCGCTCGGGCTACATCGCTGGTGTTGTGCCGCGGGAAGGCGGGTTCGTCGTCATCATCGACCTCGCCAGCCTGCTTTCGAGAGAAGAGACGGCCTTGCTGACCCCGCCGGGTGCGGCAGGGCACGCCGCCTGAGGTTATCCGCATGAATGTCGCCGTCCGTCAGACCCAGTCGCTTTCCGATCAAATCAGCAAGCGCAATTTCGATCGCCTCGCGCGGTTCATCTATGACTATAGCGGCATCAAGATGCCGCATAGCAAGCTGACGATGCTTGAAGGCCGCCTTCGCCGGCGGCTTCGGGCAACGAATATCGGCAGTTTCGACGATTACTGCGATTTCCTGTTCAACGAGGACGGGATCGAGCAGGAAGCCGTCTACCTGATCGACGCCGTGACGACGAACAAGACGGATTTCTTCCGTGAATCCAAGCATTTCGATTTCATGCGCGATGTGTCCCTGCCAGCGCTGGTCAACAAGGGGCACCACAATCTGCGGGTCTGGAGTTCGGCCTGCTCGACCGGTGCCGAGCCCTATACGATTGCCATGGTGATGGCGGAGTTTGCCGAAGGGCGATCGAATGTCGACTATTCGATCCTCGCCACCGACCTTTCCACCGAGGTTCTGCAGGTTGCCCGCCAGGGGATCTATGCCGACGATATCGTGGCACCGGTGCCTGCCGCCTTGCGCAAGAAATATGTGATGACGGCCAAGGAGCAGGGTCGCCGCGAGGTTCGCATCGTTTCAAAACTGCGCTCGAGGGTTGGCTTTGGCCGCATGAACCTGATGGATGCCAAATATCCGGTCGGCAATCCCATGCACATCATCTTCTGCCGCAACGTGCTGATCTATTTCGACAAGCCGACGCAATCGGATGTGCTGACGCGGCTGTGCGATTGCCTCTTGCCCGGCGGCTACATGTTCATCGGCCATTCCGAATCCATCACCGGCATCGATTTGCCGCTGAAGCAGGTCTCCAATACAGTCTTCCAACGCACGTGATCCGCAATCCCGGAACAGCCTTCCGGTCCATCCTCTGAAAAGACAGGCCGATATGGGAAAGAAAATCCGCGTTCTGATCATCGACGACAGCGCCAGCGTCCGCCAGGCACTGACGGCGGTGCTGCAGCAGGATCCCGATATCGAGGTGATGGGCGTGGCATCCGATCCGTTCATGGCGGCGCGCAAGATCGCTGAGGATATCCCCGACGTAATCACGCTCGATGTGGAAATGCCGCGCATGGACGGCATTACCTTCCTACGCAAGCTGATGGCGCAACATCCAATCCCGGTGGTGATGTGCTCGTCGCTGACCGAGGCCGGATCGGAAACGCTGCTGCAGGCGCTGGAAGCTGGGGCGGTCGACATCATTCTGAAGCCGAAGATTGGCGCCGCCGACCATTTGGCGGAAAGCGGCATGCGCATTTGCGAGGTGGTGAAAAGTGCAGCGCAGGCGCGGGTTTCCGGCGTTCGGCGATCGGCGGCCCAGGCAGGCGCGTCCAATCCGAACGCCCGGCTGACAGCGGATGCCATGCTGCCACCGCCGACTGGCCGGGCGATGGCCAAGACCACCGAAATGGTCGTCTGCGTCGGCGCGTCCACGGGTGGAACAGAGGCGTTGAGGGAGATGCTCGAGGCATTGCCGGCCAATGCGCCGGGTATCGTCATTGTCCAGCATATGCCGGAAAAGTTTAGTGCCGCCTTTGCCAAGCGGCTGAATAGCCTGTGCGAAGTCGAAGTCAAGGAAGCAGTCGATGGCGATCCGGTGCTGCGCGGCCATGTGCTGATTGCGCCGGGCGACCAGCACATGCTGTTGGAGCGGCAGGGCGCGCGCTACTACGTTTCGGTCAAGACCGGTCCGCTGGTCTCGCGCCATCGGCCGTCGGTCGATGTGCTGTTCCGCTCAGCCGCCCGCGCCGCCGGCGGCAATGCCATGGGCATCATCATGACCGGCATGGGTGATGACGGTGCGCGCGGCATGCAGGAAATGAAACAGGCCGGCGCGTTTACGGTGGCGCAGGACGAGGCAACCTCGATCGTTTTCGGTATGCCGAAAGAGGCGATTGCGCGCGGCGGCGTCGATCGGGTGGTGCCGCTCGACCAGATCGCCCGCGAGATCTTGATGGCGCAGTCGCGGTTTTGACGGTGCGCTCTCTCTTCTCCCCAGCGGGGAGAAGGTGGCCCAAAGGGCCGGATGAGGGGGAGCCACAAACTCAGAATGTGCCGAACGGCCCCCTCATCGCCTCGCATAGCTCGGCACTTCTCCCCGCTGGGGAGAAGAGGGAGTTTGTTGTTCGCTCCCGCAAACTCAAGGGGATTTGTACCCCTCAAATCCCCTGCGTCACCAGAAACGCCTTCATCCGCTCTACTGCCATATCCGGCATATCCAGAACATTGGCGTGGTCGGCGAGGCGGAAGATATCGGCATAGTGCAGCACGCCGCGCGCCGACTGCATGCCGGCCGGCATGGTGAAATGCCGTTGATGGCCGTTCAGCCAGGCAAGGAACACGACGCCCGCCTTGTAATATTGCGTCGGCGTTTCGAAGATCTTTCGTGACAAGGGCACGGTCGGCTCGATCACTGCGCGGAATGTTGCGACATCATTTGATGCCAGCGAGGCCAGCGCCTTTGAGGCGGAGGGTGCGACGGCGTCGAAGATACCGAGCAGGGCATGGCTGTATTTCTGCCCGTCGCCTTCGATCAGTTCGGCATAATTGAAATCGTCGCCGGTGAAGCACAGCACATCGTCCGGCAGGCGGTTGCGCAGCGCGACTTCGCAGGCATTGTCGAGCAGCGAGATCTTGATGCCTTCGACCTTCGCCTTGTTCTCCTCGATGATCGACAGGACGGTTTCGAGTGCCGTGTCGAAATTCTCCGAACCCCAATAGCCTTTCAACTGCGGATCGAACATGTCGCCGAGCCAGTGCAGCACGACCTTGTCCTTGGTCTGTGACAGGATGCGGCCATAGACTTTGCGGTAATCATCCGGCGATGCGGCGATGCGGGCGAGCGCCCGGCTTGCCATCATGATCGACCGGCCGCCTTGCTGTTCGACGAAACCGACCTGGGTTTCATAGGCCCGGATGACGTCGTCGAGCGAGCGGGTATCGGCGGGTGAAAGATGATCGGTGCCGGCGCCACAGGCCAGATCGGCGCCCGGCACGCTGCGGGCTTCAGTCAGCGACCGGCGGATCAGTTCCTGTGCTCCCACCCAATCCAGCCCCATGCCCCGCTGCGACGTGTCCATTGCCTCGGCGATTTTGAAGCCCAACGCCCAGAGATGATGGCGGAACGCCATCGTCCGTTCCCAGTCGATCGCGGGGCAGCCCCATGGGTCGAGATCGCGCAAGGGATCGGAGACGACGTGGGCAGCCGCATAGGCGATACGGTTGAAGACCGGGGCCGTTTTCGGCCGCGCGATCGGCGTCCCCGTCAAGCGGTAAATCTCAAGCGAACCATCGGTGCGCGGCAGCGACAGGGTGGCGGACATGCGGGCTCCTCCTTGGGTATTGCAAGCCGAATAATTTAGATCGTTCCAAATTTCAAGAGATAATTTGGTGGATAAGTTTCACTGCGGCGCCGTTGGGAGAGGGCATTAACGCACGGATCAGGCCCCGTCGTCTATCTCTCTCTAATGTCGATTCAGATAAATATCGTTCAATATCAATATATTATACTTTCTTGATTTTGTCCCTGTGCTTTGGTTTCCGATCACGATGAGTTCGGCACGGCATATTTTACGAAACCCGCTTGACAAAATTGGAACGTTCCAATTATTTTGCAGGCAGCGCTGAGGCACGAAGACCTCGCCGGGAGGAAAATGTGGGTAAAGAACGGGTGACGGTCATCGATATTGCGCATGCCGCCGGCGTGTCGAAGTCGACCGTGTCGCTCGTGCTGCAGGCAAGTCCGCTCGTCAACGAGGTCACCCGTGCCAAGGTCAACGCCGTCATCCGCGATCTCGGCTATGTCTATAATCGCGGTGCGGCCAACTTGCGCCAGTCCAATTCCAAGTCGAAAATTATCGGCATTGTCGTCAACGACCTGACCAACAGCTTCTTTGCCGAGCTTGCCGTCGGCGTCGATATGGTCGTGCAATCGGCCGGCTACGTGCAGTTCCTCGCCAATACCGCCGAAAGCGTCGATCGCCAGCGCGAGGTCATCGCCTCGATGCGCGAGCACGGCATTTCCGGCCTGATCCTGTCGCCGGCGCGCGGTACGGATGCGGCCGATCTGAAGCCGCTGGTGGCAAGCGGCATCCCGGTCGTCAATGTCGTACGGCAGGTTGCCGGCGCAAAAGTTTCTTCGCTGGTATCCGATAATCATGCCGGCATGCGCGATGCGGTCCGCCATCTGGCCGGGCTTGGCCATCACCGCATTGCCTTTCTCGGCGGTTTTCCCGATACGGCCGTGTTCAACGAGCGAATGCAGGGCTATCGCGACGCGCTGTCGGATATGGACCTGGCCGTGCATGACGAGCTTGTTATCAGTTCGGCGCCATCCCGGGCAGGGGGCGTTGCCGCCATCGAGCGGGCGCTCATGTTGCGCGAGCGGCCGACGGCCGCCGTCTGCTTCAACGATGCGGTCGCCTTTGGTGTCTGCGACGGCTTGCGCGCCCATCGTCTCGATCCGGGTGAGGATTTTGCCGTAATCGGTTTCGACGATGTGATCGAGGCGCAGACGGCGGTGCCGGCGCTGACGACGATTTCCGTCGATCCGCAGGGCATGGGCCGCCGGGCAGCACAGCTTCTTTTGAAACAGATCAATGCCGGACGGGCGGACGCCGAAGCGATCGTTAGTTCGGTGCGGCTGGTCGTGCGCCAAAGCTGTGGCGCCGCCATCGATAAGCGCGAAAGGCTATCCTTGTTATGACACGTTGGGGTTTGATCGGGGCAAGCACGATTGCCCATGAATGGGTGATCGACGCGATCCGCGCTGTCGGCGGCGAGATCGTTTCGGTGATGAGCACCAGCGCCGAGCGCGGCGCCAAATATGCCAACGATCATGGCATTGCCAAATCGGTGACCAGTATTGCCGAGCTTGTCGGCGATCCCGACGTTCAGGCTGTCTATATCTCGACCACCAATGAATTGCACCGCGACCAGGTGATCGCGGCGGCGAAGGCCGGCAAGCATATTCTCTGCGAGAAGCCGTTGGCGATGTCGCTGGAAGATGCGCGCATCATGGTCAAGGCTGCCCGGGACGCGGGCGTTGTCATGGCAACCAACCATCATCTGCGCGGCGCAGCGTCCCACCGGGCAATGCGCGATGCAATTGCCGCAGGCCGGATCGGCCAGCCGCTCGCGGCTCGCGTCTGCCATGCCGGTTATCTGCCGCCGCATCTGCAGGGCTGGCGCCTCGACAGGCCGGAGGCGGGCGGCGGCGTCATTCTCGATATCACCGTGCACGACACCGATACCCTGCGCTTCGTGCTCGGCGACGATCCGGTCGAAGCGGTGGCGCTTGGTCAATATGGCGGCATGGCGAAGGCCGGGCTTGAGGATGCGGCGATGGGCGTGCTGCGCTTCAAGTCTGGTTTGATTGCCCAGTTCCATGATGGCTTTACCACCAAATATGCCGTTACCGGCTTTGAAGTCCACGGCTCGGAGGGATCGTTGATCGCCCGCAACTGCATGACCCAGAAAGCGATTGGTACCGTGACCCTGCGCAACGCCGATGGCGAAACGGAGTTGCCGCTCGACCACCGCAATCTCTACGAAAACACGCTGATCGCCTTCGACGACGCGATCGCCGGCAAGGGCAAGCCGCTCTGCGGCGGCGAGGACGGGATCTGGTCGCTGGCCACGGGGCTTGCGGTGATGAAATCAGCGCAGACCGGCGACACGGTCAAGATTGAAACCGGACTTTGAGAGCATTTCCATGAGCAAGCATATCACCCCGGCCGAGGCTGCCGCCCTGATCCCCGATGGCGCGATCGTTTCCGTGTCGTCGTCGAGCGGACTTGGCTGCCCGGATTTGATGCTGAAGGCGATCGGCGAGCGTTTTGATGCCTCCGGCCATCCGCGTCACCTGACGACGCTGCATCCGATTGCCGCCGGCGACATGAGCGGCATCAAGGGCGTGGATTACATCGCCAAGAAGGGGCTGTTGAAAAAGATCATCGGCGGGTCCTACCCGTCCGGCCCATCGACATCCGAGCCGCCGCTGATCTGGCAGATGATCGGCAGTAACGAGGTCGCCGCCTACAACATCCCGTCTGGCGTGCTGTTCGACATGCACCGCGAAGCCGCCGCCAAGCGTCCGGGCGTACTGACCAAGATCGGCCTCGATACATTCGTCGATCCCGCCCGGCAAGGCTGCGCCATGAACGCGTCGGCCGCAGCCGAACCGGTCGTCAAGAAGTTGGAGTTTGAGGGCGAGGAATGGCTCTATTTCAAGGCGATCGTACCGCAGGTGGCGATCATCCGGGCGACGACCGCCGACGAGCGCGGCAACCTGACCTATGAGCACGAGGGCGCCACTCTTGGTGGTCTCGATCAGGCACTGGCTGCCCGAAACAATGGCGGCATCGTCATTGCTCAGGTCAAGCGCATCACCAAGTCGGGTTCGATGAAGCCGCATGATGTGCGCGTGCC
Organism: Pararhizobium sp. PWRC1-1; assembly: GCF_049897905.1. Classification (NCBI taxonomy): domain Bacteria; kingdom Pseudomonadati; phylum Pseudomonadota; class Alphaproteobacteria; order Hyphomicrobiales; family Rhizobiaceae; genus Pararhizobium; species Pararhizobium sp. PWRC1-1. The sequence goes on from NZ_JAFCXE010000011.1 coordinate 115,435, forward strand.
CGGCATGCTGGTCGATTATGTTGTGGTCGACCCCGACCAGAAGCAGACTACGCTGACGGACTACGATCCGGCGATATCAGGCGAAATATTCCGGCCGCTCGAGAGCTTTCGCGTGCCCGAATTCAATATCCAAAAGGTCATTGCCCGGCGCGTCGCACAGGAGCTTCAGGGCGGCTCTTGCGTCAATCTCGGCTTCGGTATCTCGGCCAATGTGCCGCGTATCCTGCTTGAAGAAGGCCTGCACGGCTCGGTCACCTGGGTGATCGAGCAGGGCGCTGTCGGCGGCGTTCCGCTGCTCGATTTCGCCTTCGGTTGCGCCTCGAATGCCGACGCCTTCATGCCGTCGCCCTATCAGTTCACCTATTTCCAGGGCGCCGGTTTCGATGCCTCGCTTCTGTCCTTCCTCGAGATCGACAAGTCCGGCTCGGTCAACGTCTCGAAGCTTTCCTTCCGGCCGCATGTGACCGCGGGAGCGGGTGGGTTCGTCGATATCACCGCGCGGGCAAAGAAGATCGTCTTTTCCGGCATGTTCAATGCCGGGGCGAAACTTTCGATGGCCGATAGCAAGCTGGTGATCGAGAAAGAGGGCAAGCTGAAGAAACTGGTCAACGAGGTCGAGCACGTCACCTTCTCCGGCCGCCGGGCGGTCGAACAGGGGCAGGACATTACCTATGTCACCGAGCGCTGCGTAATGAAGCTGACGCCTGATGGCATCATGCTGACCGAGATCGCGCCGGGTGTCGATCTGCAGACGCATATTCTCGACCAGTCGGAATTCCCTCTGATCGTTTCCGATAAGTTGAAGGTCATGGATGCGGCGCTGTTCCATGAAACGCCGATCGGCCTGACGCTGCCGCAAAAGCCGATCCGTACGCTGGGAGCGGTGGCACATGGCTGATGAACGGATCAAGATCGATATCGACGGCGCGATTGCCACGCTCACGGTTGCGCGGCCGGACAAGCTGAATGCTTTCGATATCGACATGCTCAAGGCGCTTTCGGCGGCCTGCGATACGCTCGAGGCCGATGCCAGTGTGCGCGTTGTTATTCTAACCGGCGAGGGCAAGGCCTTTTCCGCCGGTGGCGATATCAAGGCTTGGGGGGCGATGGCCCCAAACGAGTTTGGCCATCAATGGGTGCGCTTCGGACACCGGGTGTTCGAGCGGCTGGCAACCCTGCGCATGCCGGTGATTGCCGCGATCAACGGCCACACGCTCGGCGGCGGGCTGGAACTGGCGGCAGCAGTGGATATCCGCATCGCCGAAACCCAGGTGAAGATCGGCCTGCCGGAAACAAGCCTTGGCATGGTGCCGGGCTGGTCTGGTACCCAGCGTCTGGTCAGGCGGTTTGGTGCACAGATCGTGCGGCGCATGGTGCTGGGCGGCGAGATGTTTTCTGCCGAAGAGGCACGCACGTTTGGGTTGGTCGATGCAGTGGTGGCGACCGGAACGGTGCTGGACGCAGCGAAGGATTATGCGGGCCGCATCGCCAAGCGCGGCCCGGCGGCGCTGGAAATCTGCAAGCTGATGATTGCGTCTGCCAACGGCGAAGACAATGGGACCGCCGTGGAGGCGCTGGGCTCGATCCTGGCCGCCAAGACTGGCGACATGAAAGAGGGTGTTGCGGCTTTTACCGGCAAACGCCCCGCGGAATTCAAGGGAGAATGGTAATGACGGTTTTGGTGAAGCCCAAGGCTTTGACTGACACAAAGGTGCGCGAATTCCAGATGCTGATCGACGGCAAATGGGGAAATGCAGCCGAGGGCAGGACGCTAGAGCGCGTGGCTCCCGGCCATGGCGTTACCGTCAGCCGCTATCAGGCCGCGACGAAAGCCGATGCCGAACGGGCGATCGCCGCTGCACGCAAGGCGTTTGACGATGGCCCCTGGCCGCGGATGACGGCGTCGGAGCGTTCGCTTGTGATGCTCCGGGCCGCCGACATGATCGCGGCGCGTGCCGATGAACTGGCCTATCTCGACTGCATCGAGAGTGGTAAGCCGATCAGCCAGGCCAAGGGCGAACTTGGCGGTGCCGCCGATATCTGGCGCTATGCTGCGGCCCTTGCCCGCGACCTGCACGGCGAAAGCTACAATACGCTTGGCGATGGCACGCTCGGCGTCGTGCTGCGCGAAGCAATCGGTGTCGTCTCGATCATCACGCCCTGGAATTTCCCGTTCCTGATCGTCAGCCAGAAGCTGCCGTTCGCGCTCGCTGCCGGTTGCACGACGGTGGTCAAGCCGTCGGAACTCACCTCCGGATCGACGCTGGTTCTAGGCGAAATCCTCGAAGCGGCCGGTGTGCCGGTGGGCGTCGTCAACATCATCACCGGCACCGGCCCGGATGTCGGCGCGATCATGACCTCGCATCCGGATGTCGACATGGTCTCCTTCACCGGCTCGACCGGTATCGGTAAGCTGACCATGACCAATGCGGCGCAGACGCTGAAGAAAGTGTCGCTGGAGCTCGGCGGCAAGAACCCGCAGATCGTCTTCCCGGATGCCAATCTCGATGATTTCATCGATGCGGCGGTGTTCGGCGCCTATTTCAATGCCGGAGAATGCTGCAATGCCGGTTCGCGGCTGATCGTCCATAAGGATATCGCGCAGGACGTGATTGCCCGCATTGCCGCGATGTCGGCCAAGGTCAAGGTAGGCGATCCGCTCGATCCGGAAACCCAGGTCGGCGCGATCATCACGCCGCAGCATCTGGAAAAGATTGTCGGCTACGTCTCGGCCGCGTCCGGCAATGGTGCGACGGTCTCGCATGGCGGCGCGGCACTCGATCTCGGCTCCGGCCAGTTCATGTCGCCGACCATTCTGTCTGCTGTCACGCCCGACATGGCCGTGGCACGCGAAGAGGTTTTTGGGCCGGTCCTGTCCGTATTGACCTTCGAGACCACTGACGAGGCGATCCGAATTGCCAACTCCATCGATTACGGCCTGTCGGCCGGCGTCTGGAGCCGCGATTTCGATACCTGCCTGACCGTTGGCCGCAAGGTGCGGGCCGGAACGGTCTGGATGAACACCTTCATGGACAGCGCGTCGGAACTGCCGTTCGGCGGCTACCGTCAGTCCGGCCTCGGCCGCGAACTCGGCCGCCATGCGGTCGAGGATTATACCGAGACCAAGACGCTTAACATGCATATCGGCGGCCGCACCGGCTGGTGGATGCCGCGTTCGTAAGGCGGCTTGAACCGAGGCGATTTAGGGAAGGAGGGCGTGATGAGATTGAATTTGAATGGTTTGAAGAAGGGCGCCAATCCTTCTTCCGTCATCCTCGCCCTTGTGGCGGGGATCCAGCCACGGCGCGTCCGCGCCGTGAATGACTTCTCTATCGGTAGGCCGCCTCTTGCGCCCAAGGACTTGGGCGCGCTGAATCCCTGTGACAAGCACAGGGATGACGGAGGTCGGGGTAAGCGCTTGGTGCAAACAGAACCTGCATCTGCGTCGAAAACGCGTCGTGCCGCCTCACACCGCCGGAAAATTGACCGCTGGTTTCAGCAGAACCTGCATATTGGTCGTTTCCTTACCTGCGATCCGCGCCAAAAGTACGTGGCCCATCTGCTCTCCGGTATCGGTCAGGTCCTCGTAGATCGTCTCGACTTTGGGCTGAATGTTGACCAGCAGTTTCGAAGTCTGCTTGGCGACGATGTCATATTCGACGCCGAGCGTCAGGCCGTGGTCGCTCATGCCGGTAATGGTTGCCAGCGCCGAGACCTCGCCGCCGCAGGTGAAGCCATCCGGAGCGTCGGGCTCGCCCGCGCGCCGGCTGATGAAGTCGCGAATATGGTCGATGGGACTGTCGAGATGGATCTCGTCGGGGATTTCGTAGGCGACGCCGGCCTCGCGAACAGCGGTCATGAAGCCGTGCAGCAGGTGCTGGGAAAAGGTCATGCGCTTGGGCGGCAAGATGATCATCGGCTTATGGCGGCCGCGCACGATCAGCCGTTTGGTCGCCTCGTAGGCGAAGGAAAAGTTGTCGTAGTCGACATATGGGTGCGGGGTGGAGAGCTCCGTTCTCCCGTGACAGACGAACGGAAAGTCGTTCTCGATCAGGAAGCGCACGCGCGGATCGAACGGTTCGGTGCGCGAGAAGATCAGCCCGTCGGCCATGCTGTTGCGGACAATGTGGCGCACGGCATCGAGATTGCTGTCGTTCATGAAATTCGGCGTGACGATGATGTGATAGGGCGTGTCGGTCAGCGCCTTGGCAAGCCCCAGCATCAGCGAAGTGCCGTAGCCGAGGATTTCCTCGTGCGGATCGAGAAGCACGCTGATGACATTGGTGCGGCCGGTCTTCAGGCGTTGTGCCGCCCGGTCGGGCAGGTAGCCGATCTCGGCTGCTACCTCATGCACCCGGCGCCGGGTTTCGGCCGAAATCTGCGGGGCGTTGCTAAGCGCGCGCGATACGGTAGTGACCGCAAATCCGGTGAGATCGGCGATGGTGCGCAGGGTCGGCCGGACATGCCGGGCAGCCGTTTGGTCCGGCGTCAAGGATTTGGGAGCGTCTGCCAATGATAGTCTTTCTTTACGCGTGCACAAACCGCTTTGTAACGCGGGACAAACCGATGCGCAATGCGCGCTATGCAAACGTTATAAATTCAGTTTGACTTCTGATTATTGCTGCGATGCAGCATGAAAATTATGCTTATAAAATAGCAAATTCAATGTGTTCTCTTTCGAACACCCAAATCGGATACGCCCGCTTGACTTGAGGAAATTTATAACGTTTTAAATTAACCGGCGGCGTGTGCCGCAGATATATTGCTACCCCGTTTTTGAGAGCGGGACGGCACTCAACGGCGGGAGGAGATTCCGCCAAGATGACTTGCAACCGGGAGGATTACGATGCGCAAGTTTATGACGATGACGGCAATGGCAGCTTTGATGGTGGCGGGCTGCGGGCTTGCTGCCCAAGCCGAGGATGTCAAGGAAGTTCAGATGCTTCATTGGTGGACGTCGGGCGGCGAAGCTGCTGCTCTGAACGTTCTTAAGGGCGATCTTTCCAAGGAAGGCTTTGCCTGGAAGGACGTGCCGGTCGCCGGCGGTGGCGGCGATGCTGCCATGACCGCGCTGAAGGCGATGGTTGCCGCCGGCACCTATCCGACAGCGTCGCAGATGCTCGGCTATACCGTTCTCGACTATGCGGCTGCCGGCGTGATGGGCGACCTCACCGCAACTGCTGTCAAGGAAGGCTGGGACAAGTCGGTTCCGGCAGCGCTGCAGAAGTTCTCCGTCTATGACGGCAAGTGGGTTGCCGCTCCGGTCAACGTCCACTCGGTCAACTGGTTGTGGATCAACAAGTCGGTGATGGACAAGATCGGCGGTACCGAGCCAAAGACGTTCGAAGACCTGGTTGCCCTGCTCGACAAGGCCAAGGCTGCCGGTGTGATCCCGCTCGCACTGGGTGGCCAGAACTGGCAGGAAGCCACGATGTTCGACTCGATCGTGCTCTCCACGGGCGGCGCTGAGTTCTACAAGAAGGCCTTCAACGATCTCGACGAAGAATCGCTGAAGTCCGACACGATGAAGAAGTCGTTCGATAACCTCGCAACGATCATCAAATATGTCGATCCGAACTTCTCGGGCCGCGACTGGAACCTGGCAACCGCCATGGTCATCAAGGGCGATGCGCTCGTGCAGGTCATGGGCGACTGGGCAAAGGGTGAATTCGTTGCCGCCAAGAAAGTCCCGGATACGGACTTCCTGTGCTACCGCTTCCCCGGCACCGACGGCAGCGTGATCTATAACTCCGATATGTTCGGCATGTTCAACGTTCCGGACGACCAGAAGGCCGCCCAGGTCGCACTTGCGACTGCAACGCTGTCGAAGAGTTTCCAGTCGGCGTTCAACGTCGTCAAGGGTTCGGTTCCGGCACGGACAGACGTTCCGGATACGGATTTCGACGCTTGCGGCAAGAAAGGCATCGCCGACCTGAAGGCAGCCAACGACGGCGGCACGCTGTTCGGTTCGCTGGCCCAGGGTTACGGTGCACCTCCGGCGATTGCCAATGCCTACAAGGACGTCGTGTCCAAGTTCGTGCACGGCCAGATCAAGACCTCCGACGAAGCCGTGACGGAACTCGTCAAGGCGATCGACGACGCACGTTGATCTCCAACTGAACAGGACCTCTCCCGGCAAGGCGGGGGAGGGCTCCGATACGAACGCCGATGACGGCCCTGGGAGGGGACGATTTCCATGAGTACTGTGACTACCCCCGAAATCAGCCTGACGCCGGAGCGCTCGACGCGGACCTCCGTGCGCTCGCGACTGCAGGATGCGCTGCCGAAGATCGTGCTGGCGCCAAGCTTCGTCATCACGCTGGTCTTCGTCTACGGCTTCATCATCTGGACGGGCTATCTGTCCTTTACCAATTCCAAGACGTTTCCCTCGTATGCGATCACCGGTGCGCGCGCCTATCAAAGGCTGTGGCGCTGGACCTTCGAGAGCGACCCGCCATCAAGCTGGTACACGTCGATCACCAATATGGGCATTTTCGGTTTTCTCTATATCGGCATCTGCCTCGGCCTCGGCCTGTTTCTGGCCATCCTGCTTGATCAGAAGATCCGCGGCGAGGGCCTGCTGCGGCCGATCTATCTCTATCCGATGGCGCTGTCCTTCATCGTCACCGGCGTCGCCTGGAAATGGTTCCTCGATCCGGGGCTCGGCCTCGAGCAGACCCTGCATCAATGGGGCTGGACCAGCTTTCACTTCGACTGGATCAAGAACAAGGATTTCGTCATCTACACGGTGGTCATCGCCGGTGTCTGGCAGGCTTCCGGCTTCGTCATGGCGATGTTCCTGGCCGGTCTGCGCGGTATCGACGGCGAGATCATGAAGGCAGCCCAGATCGATGGCGCGACGACGGTGCAGCTCTATCGCCGCATCATCATTCCGCTGCTGCGTCCGGTCTTCCTCTCCGCCTTCATCGTGCTCGCCCATATGGCGATCAAGTCTTATGACCTTGTCGTGGCGCTGACATCCGGCGGCCCCGGAGGTTCTGCCTGGCTGCCGTCCAATTTCATGTACGAATACACGTTCAAGCGCAACGAAATGGCCGTTGGCTCGGCCAGCGCCATCATCATGCTGATGACGATCTCGGCAATCATCGTTCCCTATCTCTATTCCGAACTGCGGGAGAAATCACGATGAGCGCGATCGTCTCCTCGGGTACGGCGGCACGCCGCAGCAATGGCGCACGGATGTTCAACCGCATCGTCATCTATGGACTGCTGGCCTTCTTCGCCATCGTTTACCTCATGCCGCTGTTCGTCATGCTGGTCACATCCTTCAAGACGATGGACGAGATCCAGAACGGCAACATGCTCGCCCTGCCGCGCGCTCCGACCTTCGAACCATGGGTAAAAGCTTGGGGCGAGACCTGCGTCGGTCTCACCTGTGCGGGCATCAAAGGTTATTTCTGGAATTCGCTGAAGATGGTCATTCCGGCTGTCCTGATCTCGACCATCCTTGGTGCGTTGAACGGTTACGTTCTGACCAAATGGCGGTTTCGCGGCCATACGCTGGTCTTCGGTATGATGCTGTTTGCCTGCTTCATTCCCTTCCAGTCCGTGCTTCTGCCGATGGCGACCATTCTCGGCAGCCTCGGGCGCTTCGGCATCACGTTGCAAAACGCGACCGGTTTCCGCTTCGGGTTCGGCAATCCGACGGTCAATCTGGTGCTGGTCCACGTCATCTATGGTCTCGGCTTCACGACACTGTTCTTCCGCAATTTTTACGAGGCTTTCCCGACCGAACTGGTGAAGGCCGCACAGGTCGATGGTGCCGGCTTTTTCCAGATTTTCCGGCGGATCATGCTGCCGAATTCGCTGCCAATCATCGTCGTCACCGTGATCTACCAGTTCACCAATATCTGGAACGACTTCCTGTTTGCCTCGGCCTATGCCGGAACCGGTGAATCCATGCCGATGACGGTGGCTTTGAACAACGTCGTCAACACCTCCACCGGGGTGGTCGAATACAACGTCAACATGGCAGCCGCGATGATCGCCGCCATGCCCACGCTTCTGGTTTACATTCTCGCCGGCCGCTATTTCGTACGCGGACTGATGGCGGGCGCCGTCAAAGGATAATACCCATGGCTTTCCTCGAAATATCCGGTCTGAAAAAGCGTTTCGGCTCTCTGGAAATCCTCAAGGGCATCGACCTTGAACTGGAGAAGGGCGGCTTCCTGGTTCTGGTCGGCCCCTCGGGCTGCGGCAAGTCCACGCTGCTCAACACCATTGCCGGGCTTGAATCGATCACCGAAGGTTCGATCCGCGTCGATGGACGGGCGATAGACGACCTGCATCCGTCCAAGCGCGATATCGCCATGGTGTTCCAATCCTATGCGCTCTATCCCAACATGACCGTTGCCGGGAACATTTCCTTTGGCATGGAGATGCGCGGCGTGCCGGTTGAGGAACGCAAACAGGCGATCGACAAGGTCGCCAAGGTGCTGCAGATCACTCATCTGCTCGACCGCAAGCCAAGCCAGCTTTCCGGCGGCCAGCGCCAGCGCGTCGCCATGGGCCGCGCCCTGGTGCGCGATCCAAAGCTGTTCCTGTTCGACGAACCGCTGTCCAACCTCGATGCCAAGCTGCGCGTCGATATGCGCATCGAGATCAAGCGGTTGCACCAGGCAACCGGCACATCCATCGTCTACGTTACCCATGATCAGATCGAGGCGATGACGCTCGCCACCAAGATCGCCGTCATGCGCGATGGCGAAGTGCAGCAGTTTGGCACCCCCGCCGAGATCTACAACAATCCGAAGAACCTGTTCGTGGCGGATTTCATGGGCTCGCCGGCGATGAACCTTCTGACCGCGACGATCGAAGGCGGCGGCAACGATCTGCATGTTTCGCTGCTGCGGCCAGAAGCCCAACCGCTGCGCGTGCCGGTGCCGCAGATCGGTGGTCTTGCCGCCTATTCCGGCAAGCAGGTAATTTTCGGCATCCGTCCGGAAGCTCTGACCGATCCGGATGGTGCTGATCGCAATGCGAAATCCCTGTTTGAAGGCGATTGCCTGATCGACGTCGTTGAACCGGCTGGTTCCGATACATTTGCGGTCACCAAGCTTGGCGGCAAGGAAGTGGTGGCTCGCCTGCGTGCCGACGCTCGCATCGCGCCCGGCCAGACCGCCCGGCTTGCGTTTAATCTGGACAAGGCGGTGTTCTTCGATCCGCAAAGCCAGCAGCGCATCGGCTGATCCTCGTCATGGTAAAGCAGCCCGATATCGTCATCATCGGCTCCGGCATCGGCGGAGCGACGATCGCTTCCGCGCTTGCCGGATCCGGCGCGGATATCCTCATTCTCGAGGCCGGCGGCCATATCGAGGACCGGCTGGAAAATCGCGACCAGCGGGCGATCTTCCAGCGCGGTCATTTCCGGCCGAAGGAACTCTGGTACGAAACGGACGGCAAGGGCTTCAATCCCGGCAACTACTACAATGTCGGGGGCAATTCGAAATTCTTCGGCGCGGTGCTGGTGCGTTATCGCCGCGAGGATTTTGCCGAGATGGCGCATCTGGAAGGTGTCTCGCCAGCCTGGCCATTTGCCTATGAAGAGCTTGAGCCGTGGTACAGCCGTGCCGAACAGCTTTATCAGGTGCGCGGCGTTCTCGGGCAGGACCCGACCGAGCCTGCACATTCGCAAGACTACGCTTTTCCGCCGGTGCCGGACGAGGCTCCGATCTCGTCGGTGCGCGGCAAGCTGAAGCGCAATGGCCTGCATCCCTATTCGCTGCCGTTGGGCATCGATATCGACAAGTGGCTGGCGAAAGCAAAGACCCCTTGGGATGCGCATCCCAACAGTTTCGACGGCAAGATGGATGCCGAGACGGCGGCGCTGACGGTGGCGTTGCAGCACTCAAACGTGCGGCTTCAGACCGGATCGCGGGTGACGCGGCTTGAAACGGCCGTGGACGGCAAGCGCATCGAAACGGTGCGCTATATCAAGGATGGTACCGAGCAGACGATATCGCCGAAACTCGTCATCCTGTCTGCCGGTGCCGTCCAGTCGTCCGTCCTGCTCCTGCGCTCCGCCAATGCCCTGCACCCGAAGGGGCTGGCCAACAGCTCGGACCAGGTCGGCCGCAATTTCATGAACCACAATTCGAGCGCCGTCCTGGCAATCTCGCCATTCTTCAAGAACACCTCGATCTACCAGAAGACCTTCGGCTTCAACGACTATTACCTTTCGGACGGCGAGGGCGGGCCGCCGCTCGGCAATGTCCAGCTTCTCGGCCGGATCTCCGGGCCGATCCTGAAGGCGAACATTCCCTCCATGCCGGAATGGCTGCTCAACCAAGTGTCGGCGCATGCGATCGATTTCTATGCGATGAGCGAAGACATTCCGCATCCGGAAAGCCGGATCATGGTCGATGGCGAGCGCATCGTGCTGCAATGGGTGCGGACAAACTGGGACGCGCATCTGATGCTTGTGAAGAAGTTGAAGCAGGCGCTCAGGGGCGCAGGTTTCCCGATCGTGCTGTCGCGGCCCTTTGATAAACGCACCCCGTCGCATCAGTGCGGCACAGTGCGCATGGGCAACGATCCGGCTTCGGCGCCGCTTGATATCTACTGCCGTTCATTCGATCACCAGAACCTCTTCGTCGTCGATGCCAGCTGCCTGCCCACTTCGGCTGCGGTCAATCCGGCTCTGACGGTCGCGGCGCAGGCTCTGCGTGTTGCCGATCATATCGTGTCGAAGGATCTGGCGGCATGAGCGATCCCAAGCGCCCCGTTGCCATCGTCACCGGCGGCCGCCGCGGCATCGGGCTGGGCATTGCCCGGGCGCTGGCAAAAGACGGTTTCGATATTGCCATCACCGGTATCGGCGATGCCGATCAGGTCTCGGGCGTGCTGGAAAATCTGGCGGCGCTCGGCGCCAAGGCAATCTTCCTGAAAGCGGATCTTTCCGACCTTTCCGGCCATCAGGCAACGGTCGATGTGGTTCTGGCTGAGTTCGGCAGGGTTGATTGCCTCGTCAACAATGCGGGCATGGCATCGGTGGTGCGCGGCGATTTCCTCGATCTGACACCGGAAAATTTCGACACGATCATCGGTACCAATCTGCGTGGCACGGTGTTTTTCACGCAGGCAGTGGTGAAGTCCATGCTGGCAGGTGGTGCCAGCGGGCCTCGTTCGGTGATCAATATCACCTCTGTTTCGGCGACGATGAGTTCGCCAGAGCGGCTGGACTACTGCATGAGCAAGGCCGGGCTCGCCGCCTTTTCGCAAGGGCTGGCGCTACGGCTCGCGGATACCGGTATCTCGGTGTTTGAAGTGCGGCCCGGTATTATCCGCTCCGACATGACGGCAGGCGTTTCTGCCAAATACGATGCGTTGATCGACGGCGGGCTGGTGCCGATGAAACGCTGGGGCGAGGCGGACGATATCGGCCGCATGGTCGCGGCATTGGCAAACGGCAGTTTCGGTTTTGCCACCGGCACAGTGATCAATGCCGATGGTGGGCTGTCGATCGGGCGGTTGTGAATTTTACCTCCCCCTTGAGGGGGAGGTCGCGCGGAACGCGCGGGTGGGGGTGATCCAATGGGACCGCTACAGGTCACCCCACCCCGGAGCGTTGCTCCGACCCTCCCCCTCAAGGGGAGGGTGAAGATAGATTTTTAAGGACGACGACATGACCTACGATTATATCATCACAGGTGCCGGACCGGCCGGTTGCGTGCTTGCCAATCGCCTGACCGAAGACGCCGATGTCAAGGTGCTGCTGCTCGAGGCTGGTGGCAGCGACTGGAATCCGCTGTTCCATATGCCGGCCGGTTTTGCCAAGATGACCAAGGGCGTCGCCAGCTGGGGCTGGGAGACCGTTCCGCAGAAGCACATGAAGAACCGGGTGCTGCGTTATACGCAGGCCAAGGTGATTGGCGGCGGTTCGTCGATCAATGCGCAGCTTTACACGCGTGGCAATGCGGCGGATTACGATCTCTGGGCCAGCGAAGACGGCTGCACCGGCTGGGATTACCGCAATGTGCTGCCCTATTTCAAACGCTCGGAAGACAACCAGCGTTTCGCCGACGATTATCATTCCTATGGTGGGCCGCTCGGTGTTTCGATGCCGGTGTCGGGGCTGCCGATCTGCGATGCCTATATCCGCGCGGGCCAAGAGCTTGGCATTCCCTACAATCACGATTTCAACGGTAAGCAGCAAGCGGGCGTCGGCTTTTATCAGCTGACCCAGCGCAACCGCCGCCGCTCGTCGGCGTCGCTTGCCTATCTCAATCCGATCCGGGATCGCAAAAACCTGACGGTGCGGCTTGGCGCGCGGGTGACGCGGATCGTGCTCGAAGGAACGCGCGCCGTCGGCGTCGAAGTCGCGACCGCAAAGGGACTGGAAATCATCCGGGCCGAGCGCGAGGTTCTAGTCTCCTCGGGTGCCATCGGTTCGCCGAAACTGCTGCAGCAATCGGGCATCGGCCCGGCCGACCATCTGCGCTCCGTCGGCGTTGCGGTGAAACATGACCTGCCCGGTGTCGGTAGCAATCTTCAGGACCATCTCGATCTGTTCGTCATTTCCGAATGCACCGGCGACCATACCTATGACGGTGTGGCAAAGCTTCACCGCACCCTTTGGGCGGGGCTGCAATATGTGCTGTTCCGCTCCGGCCCGGTCGCCTCATCGCTGTTTGAGACCGGCGGCTTTTGGTATGCCGATCCGAATGCGCGTTCGCCCGATATCCAGTTCCATCTTGGTTTGGGCTCCGGCATTGAGGCCGGTGTGGAGAAGCTAAAGAACGCCGGGGTAACGCTGAATTCCGCTTACCTGCATCCGCGCTCGCGCGGCACTGTCCGGCTCTTGTCTGCTGATCCTGCGGCGGCACCCTTGATCGATCCGAATTACTGGAGCGATCCGCATGATCGCAAGATGTCGCTGGAAGGCTTGAAGATCGCCCGCGAAATCTTAAGCCAAGCGGCGCTAAAACCCTATATCATGGCCGAGCGTTTGCCGGGGCCGAAGGTGATGACCGATGCCGAACTGTTCGAGTATGGTTGCGCCAATGCCAAGACCGATCATCATCCGGTCGGGACCTGCAAGATGGGCACCGGCGCTGATGCCGTCGTCGGGCTTGATCTGAGGGTGCACGGAATGCAGGGCCTGCGCGTCTGCGACAGTTCCGTCATGCCGCGTGTTCCCTCTTGCAATACCAATGGACCGACGATCATGATGGGTGAAAAGGGCTCGGACATTATCCGCGAGCGGCAACCCTTGCCGGCCACCATCTTCAGCCATGAGCGCAACGACCAGCGGCCGCGGGCGCGCGCCGATATCCGATAGGAACCTGCCATGATCCGCCATTGTGTTTTCATCCGCTTCCAGTCAACCGTCGCCGATACCGAGCGCCAATCCATCCTGGCAGATATCGCCGCGCTGCAGGGGCTGGTTCCCGGTTATCTTACCTTCACCGCCGGTGCCAATGTCAGCCCGGAGGGTCTTGGCAAGGGCTACAACAGTAGCTTCATCATCGATTTCGCCGATGTGGCGGCGCGCGATGCCTATCTCATTCACCCCGCGCATGAAAAGGCCGGTGGCCGGATCGTTGCAGCGACCGAAGGCGGCATCGACGGGGTCTTCGTCTATGATTTCGAGATTTCGGGCTGATTTTTAATGATAGCTGAACCGCGCGCCTTTCTGACGAGCCTGTTTGACGCCGCTGTAAAAGCTGCCGATCCATTGGCGGCGATCCGTGCTCATCTGCCGGAGAGGCCCAAAGGCCGGACGATCGTCGTCGGCGCGGGCAAGGCGGCAAGCCAGATGGCGGCGGCGTTCGAAAGCCTGTGGGATGGGCCTTTGGAAGGTGCCGTGGTGGCGCGGCATGGCCCGATAGCGGCGTGCGAGCGGATCCGCGTTCTGCAGTCGGCGCATCCGGTGCCGGACGAGGCCGGGCTCGCGGGATCGGCAGAGTTGCTGCGGCTGGTCGAAGGGTTGACGCCGGACGATCTGGTGGTGGCGTTGATATCCGGTGGCGGGTCTTCCCTCTTGCCGGCGCCCCCGCAAGGGCTAACGCTCATGGATGAAATCGCCGTCAACAAAGCGCTGCTTTCCTCCGGTGCGCCGATTTCTGCGATGAACGTAGTGCGCAAGCATGTCTCGCGCATCAAGGGTGGCCGGTTGGGTTTCACTGCCGCACCGGCACGTGTCGTCAGCCTGATCGTCTCCGATGTCCCTGGCGACAATCCGGCCTTCGTTGCCTCCGGTCCGACTATTCCCGATCTCTCCACGCCTGCGGATGCTCTTGCGATCGCCAGCCGATATGGAATGACATTGCCCGAGGCCGTCATGCGCCACCTTGCATCGGAGCATTCGGCCGCGCCAAAGCCGGATCATCCTGCGTTCGCAAGCCAGCAGCACCACATCATTGCATCGGCCAGCGTCTCGCTTGAGGTTGCGGCAGCAAAAGCGCGGACACTGGGGGTCGAGGCGGTTATCCTGTCGGATGCGATCGAAGGGGAAGCCCGCGATATCGGCCGGATGCACGCGGCGATCGCCCGGGAAACCGCGCTACGCAATCGTCCCTTCTCGAAGCCCGTCGTCATTCTCTCTGGCGGTGAGACGACGGTGACGATTTCGGGCGATACCTATGGCAAGGGAGGCCGCAACAGTGAGTTCCTGCTCTCGTTCTCGCTGGATATCGATGGTGTCGAGGGCATTCACGCGCTGGCAGCCGATACTGACGGCATCGATGGGTCAGAGGACAATGCCGGTGCCTTTGCCGATGGTTCCACCGCAAGCCGCATGCGGGCGGCCGGCGCTGATCCCCGCGATCATCTCGCCCGCCACGATGCCTGGAGCGCGTTCCATGCCAGCGGCGATTTGTTCGTGCCGGGTCCGACGGGCACCAATGTCAACGATTTGCGGGCGATACTGGTTTTTTAGAGCACCGCTAAAACGGTTTCCCCGGCGATCCGGCCAAATCTGCCGCCCCCGTTAGGCAGGTAAACTGTGGATATTGCAGATATTATGCATATGGACTGGAACAATCGGGGCAGGGGGGCGTTGGCTGGCTTCGAAGGGTTGATATTCCTAACTTCGGCAGACGCCGCGCGTTCAGTACTATTTGTCCTTCACGAACGATCATGGGGCTGGTTGGTTGACGAAAATGTCCCATATTTCTTCGACTGTCCGGCCCGCCGGACAAGCCGCGCGGACCAGGGGCAAAGCAGATGATATTCCCTACTCCGCAAAACGCACATGATGGATGAGAGTGTTGGAATGAGCTGTAAAATCCTGGTGGTCGAAGACGAAATCTTCGTTGCGACCGAAATCGAATATCTGGTTGCCGAACTTGGGCATAGTCCGATTGGTATCGCTGCTGACAAGGCGTCGGCGTTCAATCTTGCGCCTTTCGCCGATATAGCCCTGGTCGACCTCAATCTTCGTGATGGACCGACGGGGACGGAAATCGGCCGCACGCTGGCCGAACAGCATGGCGTCACAGTTCTGTTCATGACCGCCAATCCATCCCAGCTCGCTGATGGCGTTCCGGGAACAGTCGGTGTGATTTCAAAACCCGTCGGTGAAGACGAGCTTCGTCAGGTCGTCAGCTATGCCGTCGCCAAGCGCAATTCGCTTGCTGCCGATGTCCCGCCGCGTTTGCGGGTCTTTCAGTAATTACCCATAAAGCGTGGCATTACGGCCGCGCCGCCAGCTTGCTGCTGCGCCGGATCGACGCCAGCGGTACCGATACACGCACGCGGACTCCGTCCTCATCCCACTTCCGCTGGAATTGCCCACCGAGCTGGCCTTCGACACTGATCTTCATCAGCCGCGACCCGAACCCTTCCTGCTCTGGCTGGTGGACGATTGCCGGGTTGCCGCTTTCCTTCCATTCCAGCACGTAGTTTTCCTGATCGTGATGACCGGCAATGGTCAGGCGGCCGTTGGGGTGCGAAAACGCGCCATATTTGGCCGAATTCGTCGCCAGTTCGTGCAGTAGCAGCGCCAGTGGCGTCGCGGCGCTGTCGCCAATGACGGTGTCGTCGCCGGCGAAGACGATGCGATTGTCCATCTCCTCCAGGCCATAGGGTTCAAGCAGCCGCTGCGAGAGGCCGAAGATGCTGGTTTCGAGATCGACCGGTCTCGAGGTCCTGCTGTGCGGGCGCACGAAATCATGGGCGCGTCCCATCGCTTCAATGCGCTTGCGCAGCAGATCGGCAAAGTTTCGGGATTCGGGAGCCGAGCGGGCGGATAGACTGATGATGCCGCTGAGCACGGAGAATATATTCTTGATCCGGTGGCTGAGTTCATGGGCAACGATCTCGCGCTCGGCCTGAACCATCTTGGCATCGTGGATGTCGGTGCAGGTGCCGTACCAGCGGATGATTTCGCCGTTATTATCGCGAATGGGTAATGCGCGTCCCAGCACCCACCGATAGACGCCGCTATGATGGCGCAGGCGATACTCAACCTGATAGGCGTCTCCTGTCTGCAGCGAATGGCGCCATACCGCCCAAGCGCGTTCCCGATCCTCCTCGTGGAACATGTCATTCCAACCCTCGCCGTCTGTCGATCCCTCCGGAACACCGGTGAATTCGTACCACCGGGCATTGTAATAGTCGTGGAATCCGTCCGGTAAGGTCGACCAAACCATTTGCGGCATGGCGTTGGCGAGGGTGCGGAACCCTATTTCCGAGCGGGCATGGGCTTCGACGGCTTCCTTTTGCGCGGTAATATCGACGGACACACCAGGGAAGCGGATGCACTGCCCGTTGTGATCGATCAAAGGCTGTCCTTCGGCAAGGACCCATTTTATGCTGCCATCCTCTTGAACAAGGCGGTATTCCTTGGAAAAGCGGCTGCCCGTTTCCATCGCGCTCTGCATGCCGCTACCAACCGATTGAACATCGTCTGGATGGATCGTTCTGACAAAATTCGCGATGGGCGTGCCATGGCTGGCAACCTGCGGATCGACCCCGTAGAGCCGCGCGAACTTTTCGTCGGAATAGACCAGATCCTCCGGAACATGCCAGTCCCAGGTGCCGACGATGGCGGAACTGCCGAGCGCCAGCGAAAGCTGTTCGCGGCTTTGGGCAAGCTCTTGTTCGGCCATCACCCCCTTGGTGGTTTCGACGACAAGGGCGAGCACGGCGACGACGCTGCCGTCGTCATCCAGGATGGGGCTGTAGTCGAGATCGAGCCAGACGGTTTCAGCGATGCCGTTGCGGTTAAAGGTAAAATTCTGGTCTTCATAGGAGAGGCTTTCCCCTCCAAACACGCGGTCAATGACGTCGGCGTTGAACTCTGCAACTTCCGGCCAGGCGGACAGGACCGAAGCGCCAAAACAATCCGGGTGCCGCCCCCCGGCGATGGCGATATAGGCGTCATTGTAGAGCATGATGCCCTCGCGCCCGGCTAGCAACGCCATCGGGATAGGCGACGCGAGCATCATCCGGCAGGCTGCTTTCAGCGCGGCGGGCCAGGCTTGCGCTGCACCAAGGTTCGTCGTCGTCCAATCGGTTCGATTGAAACGGCTCAGCATTTCGCTGGCGGCGAGTTTGGCGGGAATCTTTCCCCCGGCGAGGGGAAACAAAGGCGACTGACTATCCATACGCTCTCAAATGCTATGACGGGCGGGCTCGACGAGAAGGCAGATATAGAGAGGGGTTGCCGGAAGTCATCCGATGCGCTGTTATTTCTTTCGCAGGCTGCCCCAGCGAGCGGTGCATATGATGTGCAGCCGCATGCAACGATGTTGCCGGATTGTACAAGTTGGCCTAGTATCCGGGTCTAGCGCGCGTAATTCGGGCGCGAGATCGGGACCATGGCGTGGCCACCTGTCCAACCGTTCGCCGCTGCATCCGTCCGCCGAATTGACTGTTCTTGTATGCGTCAGGTCTGACGGCAACGTGCCCAGTGTCAGAGCTCGTCCGGTCATTTTTTACCGACATGAAACAGGAACAAATCCGCAGGATGTCCGTTCTTGCCGCGTGGTGGAGGTAGCACATGTTCATTCGGTTGGGTTACGAGATAGGCATCAGTTGCAGTCAGCCGACCCCGATGATGACCTTTCTGTCCGTGGATCGTGCAAGACGGCACGATATCGTCAGCGAGCGGGGGCCGATTTCTGATCCGGTGGTGAAAATGGGAGAGGTCACCGACCCCTTCGGCAATGTCTGCATGCGGATGGTTGTTCCTGCAGGCGGCTTGCGCCTCACCTATGATGCCGTGATCAAGGATAGCGGGCGGCCAGATCCCGTGAACCGCGGCGCTCAGGCCGTGCCGGTCGAAAAACTGCCGCCGGAATGCCTGCCTTACCTGTCGGCCAGCCGTTACTGCGAAACTGACCGTTTCGGTGCGCTTGCCTGGCGCCTGTTCGGCGAGATCGAGCCGGGCTGGGGCCGCGTTCAGGCGATATGCGATTATGTGCATCAACGCCTGACCTTCAGTTATGGTTATACCGCGACGTTGCGCACCGCGATGGAAGCGCATGAGGAAAGGGCAGGGGTTTGCCGCGACTACGCCCACCTTGCGGTGACGCTCTGCCGCTGCATGAATATGCCTGCGCGCTACGTCAACGGTTACATGGGCGATATCGGTGTGACCGACAATCCGGCGCCGATGGATTTCAATGCCTGGTTCGAAGTGTTTCTGGATGACCGCTGGTACACGTTCGATGCCCGTCACAACATTCCCCGTATCGGCCGCATCGCCGTCGCCCGAGGCCGCGATGCTGCCGATATTCCGCTGATCCAGACATTCGGCAAGCATGAATTGACGACCTTCAAGGTATGGACCTCCACTGAGGCGGATGGGGCGCTGACCAAGCCGCATAGCCGGGCGGATGTCTCGCTTGTGACGCCGTGGTTCAGCGAGCGCTGGTCCCGGCTTGTCCAGCAGAGAGAGCATGAGCGGGAACATTGAACGGTCGGCGGCGTTACACCCGATAGCGAATAGTCCGGAAGGTTGGTTTTTTCCCGTTGGGTGCAAAAAGCAGAAAATAATATCTATAAACTTGATAGAAAATATCGGAGAAAAGCACAGGACATTGCCGGAACCGCGGCAGGATATCTGCAACAACTCAAGTGGAGGACAGAATGCAAGGTTCGAAACCAGTCATGCAGAAGAGCCCGGTGAGCTATGGAGCTTATCCGGTACCGCATTTTTCCTGGACACTCGCCGTGCAGGCCACCGCATTGGCCGCCGCCTTCCTGTTTGTTACAGCGATGGTCTGCGGCGCGATCTGAGCTTTACAAACGACGTATATTCCATCGAGCCCCTAATCCCTTTGGATGCAGGGGCTTTGGTTTTTTAGGATGCCCGCGATAAATGCTCGTGGACGGCGAGCCAAGTGCCATCCTCTTGTCTTTCGAAAACGATTGTCTCGCGTTCCTGACTGGTGATGGTTTTTCCGCCGAATTCCGCCTGAGTTTCGACGCTATGGGTGAAGATCGCCACACTGCCTAGCATTTGGATGTTGCGATCGCTGGAGTTGCACGACAGAACCTTGAAGCCGTCGCGTTCCCAGAGCGCCCATTCCGCTTCGTAAGCCTCGCGGTTTCTCAACGGGCGATCGAGATTGTGGAAGATGAAGGTCGCGTCCTTCGAAAAGGCCGAGAAATATCGCTCGCGGTCATGTCTGGAAAAGGCGTCGACGAGGCTGTTGGCGGCTGCGAAGACCGCATTCGTTGTGTGTTCCATCCCTGAACATCCTGTTTGTTATTGTAATTTCGGGCCGCTGACCAGCGTTGCCAGTGGCCGGTTCTGCCGGCCGACGATGTCCTTCAGCGTATCCAGCGTCATCGCCTCGTCCTTGACGAATTCGATGAACATCATGTTGAGATTGTTGAAGAACATCTGCCCCGCACCGACCGCATCGATGCCCGGCATGACGCCACCGCGCAGCTGCAGTTTGGCGATTAGGGTCGAGACCTGGTCGCAGAGACGGCCATCGAGTTCGGTATAGCGCCGGCTGAACGGGCTTTCCGGCTGCTGGATCGAGATCGCCATCGCGGTGCGCCACATTTCCTTGCTGAGATAGACGAGGGAATGGTCATAATATTGACCGATCAGCACTTTCAGCGCCTCACCGACCGTATCCGGCGGGTTATCGACGATCACTTTACCGGCGGCAAGCACTTCCTCGACTTCCATGGACACGGCAGCGACTAGGATGTCGCCCTTGTTCTGGTAGTAATTGTAGAAAGTACCAACAGAGACTTCCGCGCGCTCGGCAATATCTTCGATGCGGGCGCTGTCATAACCGACTTCCCGGAAAAGCTCCGTCGCTGCCTGCAGGATGCGCCGATTCCTGTCGGCTTTCTGTCTTGCACGAAGCCCGGTCATGCCGCCTTTTTCCTTTTTTTGAATGCCCTCAAAAATGACATTGACTTAAAAATTGAACTCATTCAATCTTTTTGTGAAGGCGCCGCAATGAGCGCTGTAAACCAGAGGGCAACGCGATGATCATTTCCGTGAATGGCGCTTTCGCGCGTCGATTTTTCTCTTCCGCAGCGGCGATCTCGCTTGCCGCAGTTTCTACCGTCAGCGCGCCAGCGCCGGCTTTTGCGACCGAGGAACTGAACGCGCTGGTCTGGTGTGACCACACAGATCCGGCGCTGGTCGAGCCGTTCGAGAAGGCCAATGACGTCAAGGTCAATTTGAAGGATTACGAGGGCACCGGTGCCGCCCTGTCGATCCTCGAGCAATCGCAGCCGGGTGATTGGGATGTGCTCGTCATCGACGGCGTCGATGTGCAGCGTGCGGTCGGTCTTGATCTTCTCGCCGAAATTCCCGCCGACAAGCTGCCGACCGCCCATATCTTTCCGGAAGTGCGGATGGAAGCCAACAATATGAAGGACGGCAAGACTTATGCCGTCACCGAAAAGTTCGGCTACAACACGATTTCCTACGACAAGACCAAAGTCGATCCGGCCGATATGAAGGATCTGTCGATCATCTGGTCCGACAAGTACAAGGGCCGGATCGCCCTCTACGACTACTATCTGCCGATGATCGGCCTCGTCGCCCTTGGCCTTGGCAAGAAGACCGCCGAGCTTTCCGACGCGGACATGCCGGCCATTGCCGAAAAGCTGTCGGAGATGAAGAATGCCTCCAAGCAGGTGAGCGATGTCGTTTCCTCGCAGACGGCGCTGGCGACCGGCGAAGTTGATATTCTTGTCGGCGGCGGCGAGTGGATCACGGCGGCATTGTCAGGTGAAAAGCCCAATCTTGACTGGACCGTGCCGGATCAGGGTGCCGTGCGCTGGGCCCAATCGATCGGCGTCATGAAGGCCTCGAAGAAGCAGGAGCTGGCGCTGAAATTCGTCCAGTATATCGTCAGCCCGGAAGGGCAGGCGCGGCTTGCGACCTCGTCGTGCTACTGGGCGATGCCTGCCAATAGGAAGGCCGGCGAACACCTGACGGATGCGCAGAAGGCAGCACTGCGCTGGAACGATCAGGCGGAATATCTGAAGAAGACCCAGCTCTATCCGATCCCGAGCGCCGAGCTTGACCAGAAGATGCAGGACGCCTGGACGGACATGATGCAGCAATAGGCTCTGGTTTTACCCTCCCCCTTGTGGGGAGGGTCGGATCGAAGCGGAGGGGAGGGGTTCTTTATTTTTTAGAAGAAGAACCCCTCCCCAACCCTCCCCACAAGGGGGAGGGAGCCCGACCGAGCAAGCAAGACGCACCCTCATCCGCCCTTCAGGCACCGTCTCCCCGTTTTGACGGGCAGGCGCACCAAGCGGCAACCTCGGTCGTTCCCTTTCCCTGCTTGCGGAGACAGGGCCAAGGGTGAGGGGCAATTTCGGAGCAGTTTATGTCCATCCTGACCCTCGAAGACACCGAACGCCGCAAGGCCTGGGGTTTTGTTGCCCCGGCGCTGCTCTGGACGATTGCCTTCTTCGTCGTGCCGTTCCTGTTCATGGCGGCGATGAGCCTGTGGTCGCGGCAGAGCGGCCAGATCGTCCGGGCCTGGAACCTCGACAATTACATTGCCTTCTTTGCCAAGGATTCACTGTTCCAGGGACTGGTGAATTCGCTGGAAATCACCCTGATCGTCACGGTGCTGTCGGTACTTCTCGCCTACCCGCTCGCCTGGATCATCGCCGAGCGGGTACCCAAACGGTTTCAACGGCTGGCGCTGATCATGGCGGTGCTGCCGTTCTGGACGTCTTATGTGGTGCGCTCCTATTCCTGGCTGCTGGTGCTGTCGCAGAACGGGGTGATAAATCAAACTCTGATGACGCTCGGCCTGATCAGCGAACCGCTGGAAATTGCCAGCAACCGGACGGCCACCGTCATTGGCTTCGTGCATTTCTTCGTCATGCTGTTGACGCTGACGATCTATGCCAACTTGATCCAGCTCTCGCCCAACTACCGACGTGCGGCGGCCGATCTCGGCGCGAATGCGCTGCAGACCTTCTGGCATGTCATCCTGCCTTTGACGCTGCCCGGGATCATGACCGGCGCCTTTTTGACCTTCGTGCTCTGCATCGGCGATTACGTCACGCCTCAAATCCTCGGTGGCAACAACGAACTGGTCTTGCCGCAGATCATCATGCTGCAGCTCGGCCGCCGGGCCGATTTTCCGATGGCGGCGGCGCTGTCGATCATCCTGATGCTGGCGGTGACGCTTGCCTATGTGCTCTGCGCTCGCTGGCTGAAGATCGAGAGGGCATGATATGCGTGATACGCTGACCAGGATCGCCTCCTTCGCCTATGCCGGTCTGATCTACGGCTTCATCTTTTTACCGGTCGCGGTGCTGGTGCTGTTCTCGTTCCAGGACGGCCGCCTGCCGGTGCCGCCGTTCAACGGCTTTTCACTGCAATGGTACGAGGCGGTCTTTGCCGACCGCAAGCTGATGGCGGCGCTGGCCAATTCCTTTATCGTGGCGATCGTTTCGTCGGTGATTGCCTGCCTGCTCGGGTTCCTCGCAGCCTACGCACTGGCCCGCCACAAGCTGCCGGGCTCGGCGCTGCAGCGCGGCCTGCTGATTGCGCCGATGACGGTCAGCTATCTGATCATCGCGCTTGGGCTTTTGACTGTGCTCAATACGTTCGGCATCCGCCTGTCGCTCTGGACCGTCGGCATCGGCCATGTGGTGATCAACCTGCCGCTCTGCTTTGCCATCATCTATTCCTCGATGGGCGATCATCACATCAATATCGAGCGCGCCGCGCGTGATCTTGGCGCCACTGATTTCAAGGTGATGGTGCTGGTGACCGCGCCGATGCTGCTGCCGTCGATCCTGGCTGCCTTTTTCCTGTCGGTCACGTTCAGCTGGGACGAGTTCATCATCGCGTTCCTGCTGTCGCGCTTCGACGTGACGCTGCCGGTTGAAATCTGGAGCCTTTTGCGCTCCGGCCTCAACCCGAAAACCAATGCCATCGGCTCGCTGGTCTTCCTCGTTTCCGTCGCGGTGCTGGCGGTGCTGGAACTGACCCTGTTCGGAAGGACGAAAAAATCATGACCGCTGCGGTTTCGGTTCACAACGCCACCAAGACGTTTGGCGCGTTCACGGCGCTCAACGATGTCTCGCTCGATATCAAGGCCGGCGAGTTCATCGTGCTGCTTGGGCCGTCCGGCTGCGGCAAGACCACGTTGCTCTCCATCCTCGGCGGCTTTCAGTCGCCGACCAAGGGTAAGGTGACGATCGCAGGCAAGGACATGACCGGTGTACCGCCGGCAAAACGCCCGACGACGACGATGTTTCAGGATTACGCGCTGTTTCCGCATATGAAGCTGCGCGACAATGTCGGCTTTGGGCTCAGGATGCGCGGCATAGCTAAGGCGGAGCGCGACGAAAAGGCGGTCGGATTCCTGGATCTCGTCGGGCTGAAAACATCGGCGGACAAGAAGCCGCACGAACTTTCCGGAGGCCAGCGCCAGCGCGTCGCCCTTGCCCGGGCGCTTGCCGTCGATCCCGACGTGCTGCTGCTCGATGAGCCGCTGGGCGCGCTCGATCTGAAACTGCGCCGCCAGATGCAGGACGAGTTGAAAGCGATCCAGAAGCGGGTCGGCACCACCTTCGTGCACGTGACCCACGATCAGGAAGAGGCGATGGCGATCGCCGACCGGATCGTTGTCATGAACCAGGGCCGGATCGAGGATTTCGGGCCGCCCGCCGATATCTACATGCGGCCGCGCTCGGTCTATTCCGCCGGGTTCATGGGCGAGGTCAATTTCATTCCGGGCACGGTCAAAAGCGTGGATGCGACGGCGGCTTTGGTCGAAACGGCGGTTGGTGCGATGACGCTGCCGATCACAAGCTTTACGGCTTCGGCACCGGCAACGGGACAAACCGTGATGCTCTGCATCCGCCCGGAACATTTCCGCCGGGCGGGGGAGACTGACGGTCCGGTCGTCTCGCTTGGCGAGGCCAAGATTACCGGCAGCGCCTTTTTCGGCACGCATTACCGCTGCCATCTGAAACCGGCGAATGCTCCGGATCTTTCCATCGTGGCGCATATGCCGCAATCGACGGCGGTGGCGGACGGCCAGATCGTCCCCCTTGCGGTCAGTCTTGCCGATATCGTAGCCTTGCCCAAGGGCACCTAACCCTCCCCCTTGTGGGGAGGGTCGGAGCGAAGCGGAGGGGAGGGGTTCTTTCTTTAAAAGGAAACCCCTCCCACCCTCCCCAGAAGGGGAGGGAGTTTACTGCGGCCGCGGCAATCGCTGCGACGTCTCAAACGGATTTTGGCAATGCAACGGATCAGTGCGGACAAATGGTATCAGGTGAGACGTCTCGATGACGACGTCACGGCCATTTCCGAACCCTTCATCCAGGAGTTCTACCGCTGCAATATCTGGCATGTGCGGGGCCGGGATCGCGACATGCTGGTCGATAGCGGCATGGGTGTCGTGTCGCTCAAGGACTATGTGCCGTTGGTCACCGGGCGGGATCTGATCGCCGTCGCCAGCCATACGCATTTCGATCATGTCGGCTGTCACCATGAGTTCGAGTGCCGCGCCGTGCATTCGGCCGAGGCCGACCTGCTGGCCAATCCGACGCGGGAAAACACGCTTGCCGATCCCTATGTCACCGACGATATCTTCGACGCTCTGCCGCCAGAACCCTATTGCTCGAAATGCTATGCGGTGAAGAAGGCTCCGGCGACGCGCATTCTCGAAGACGGCGACGTGATCGATCTCGGAGACCGGGTGTTCGAGGTCATCCATACACCCGGCCACTCCCCAGGGGGTATTGCGCTTTACGAGAAGGCGACGGAAATTCTGTTCTCCGGCGATATCCTCTATGACGGCCCACTGATCGAGGATACCTATCATTCCGATGCCGAAGACTATCTCTCCTCCATGGAGCGGCTGTTGAAAATTCCCGCCCGCATCGTGCATGGCGGTCATTTTCCGAGCTTCAGCGGTGAACGCTACCGCCAATTGATCACCGATTGGCTCAACGAAAAACAGAAGACGATCTGACGGGAAGGACAAGAAGCATGCTCGACAAACGCAAGTTCTATATCAACGGCGAATGGGTCGCTCCGCTCGTGGCCAACGATCTCGAGGTCCTGAACCCGGCGACGGAAAAGCCGGTCGCGGTGATTTCCATGGGCAGTGCCGGCGATATCGACCGCGCCGTTGCCGCCGCCAAGAAGGCATTTGTCACTTATAGCCGCACCACGACGGAAGAGCGTCTGGCACTTCTGGAAAAGCTGCTTGCCATCTACAAGCGCCGCTATGAGGAAATGGCGCAGACCATCACGCTCGAGCTCGGCGCACCGCTGTCGATGAGCCGCGAACAGCAGGCCGATGTCGGTGTTGGCCATCTCCAGGGTTTCATCGATGCGCTGAAGCGCCTGCACACCCGCGAAGTGCTGCCAAACGGCGACGTCATGCTGCGCGAACCGGTCGGCGTCTGCGGCCTGATCACACCCTGGAACTGGCCGATCAACCAGATCGCGCTGAAGGTTGTTCCCGCACTTGCAACCGGCTCGACCTGTGTGCTGAAGCCCTCCGAATTCACGCCGCTGAACGCGATGCTCTATGCGGAAATGGTGCATGAGGCAGGCTTTCCGGCCGGCACGTTCAACCTCGTCAATGCCGACGGCCTGAATGTCGGTGCCGCTCTTTCCAAGCACAAGGACGTCGACATGATGTCGTTCACGGGCTCGACCCGCGCCGGCATCGCCGTCAGCAAGGACGCGGCCGAAACGGTCAAGCGGGTGACGCTCGAACTGGGTGGCAAGTCGCCGAACATCGTCTTCGAAGATGCCGACCTTGAAGATCGCGTTGCCGGCAGCGTGCTGGAATGCTTCAACAATTCCGGCCAGTCCTGCGATGCGCCGACACGTCTGCTGGTGCAGAAGTCGGTCTATGACAAGGCCGTCGAGATAGCCACGCGGGTGGGTAAAGAGGCCAGGGTCGGCAATCCGGCCGAGGAAGGCAGCCATATCGGGCCGCTGGTCAGCGACGTGCAGTTCGGCCGGGTGCAGGCGCTTATCGAGGCGGGTATTGCCGAGGGCGCACGCGTTCTCGTCGGCGGTGCCGGCAAGCCGGAAGGCTTCGAGACCGGCTATTTCGTCAAGCCGACGATCTTTGCCGATGTTAACAATACGATGCGCATCGCCCGCGAAGAGGTGTTTGGCCCGGTCCTCGCCATCATGCCGTTCGAGACGGAAGAGGAAGCGATCGAGATCGCCAACGACACCAACTACGGTCTTGCTGCTTACGTCCAGACCGGTGATCCCAAGCGGGCCGAACGCGTGGCCTCGCGTCTTCGCGCCGGCATGGTTCATATCAATGGTGGTCCACATCGCTACGGCAGCCCGTTCGGCGGCTACAAGCAATCCGGCAACGGCCGCGAAGGCGGCATGTTCGGGCTTGAGGATTTCCTCGAGGTGAAGACGGTTCACCGGCCGGATGGGGCCTGAGATCGGCCTTAAGTACGCCGGATAAATCGAAATTCTTGCCGCCGGATGTTTGACGGCGGCAAGATAATTCAACGGATCTTTCTGACATTGGTAGCGTTGTCTCTCAACCGTTGAGCTTGCCTAAAAAACGCTCGACCGATCGCACCGGAATGTTGCTTCATGAGCGAGACGAGGGCTTGGCGAGGCCGTGATTGAAGTGCATCGAACGGCCGCATCTTTGGGCATCAGTTCACCGTTTCTGATCATTCCATGCTCGGAAGTTGATGTTTCCCCGCGAATCGTTCTGATACCTTCGATGCGTTATCGCGGCATACCATTGCTGCGCCCCTTCGTATTGGATAGCATTCGTGTCAGATACCGCGCTCCCCTCAACGTCATCGGCGTCCTCCTCCGCCAATCGTCTTGCGCTGATTGCGCTGCTGATCGGTGGTGCTGCGATCGGTGGGTCTCCCATCTTCGTGCGGTTGTCGGAAGTCGGGCCGATGGCAACGGCGTTCTGGCGCGTAGCACTGGCGCTTTTGCCGCTGCTCATCTGGTCGAAAACGGCTGGACATACCGTGACCGATCAGCGCCCGGCCGGATGGACCGATTACGGCCTGCTTGTGTTGCCCGGTATCTTTCTTGCCGTCGATCTCGCCGCCTGGCATCTGGCGCTGCACATGACCTCGGTTGCCAACGCGACGCTGCTTGCCAACCTTGCGCCGATCTTTGTGACGCTCGGCTCATGGCTTTTGTTTCGCGCCCGCGTCAGCGGCGTGTTCATCACGGGTCTGGCGACAGCGCTCGCAGGCGTGGTGATCCTGAAGGGGGGGCCAATGGCGCTGGGCGACGGCCAACTGGCGGGAGATGCGACGGCGGCACTCGCGGCTGTCTTCTATGCCGGCTATATCCTGTCGATCGGGCGCCTGCGCAGCCGCTTTTCCACAAACCGCATCATGATCTGGAGCACGGGATCGGCTGCAATCTGCATGCTCCCGATCGCCTTCTTCTTCGAGGCGAGCTTTATGCCCACCGCTCTGTTCGGCTGGGCTATCCTATTCGGGCTTGCCTTCATCAGCCATGCCGGCGGGCAGGGGCTGATCATCTATGCGCTGGCCTTCCTGCCGCCGGCGTTTTCGTCGCTGACGCTACTGCTGCAGCCGGTGGTGGCGGCGATCCTTGCGTGGCTACTGCTCAACGAACCGGTCGGGCTGATGCAGGCCATCGGCGGGGTGATCGTGCTCGCCGGTATCCTGATCGCCCGCCGAGGCTGATGTTCCAGCTGCTCAGATACCCGGCAGATTGAAGCCCGACAGCCGTTCCTCGAGCTTCAGGATCGTCGGTGCATCGGCATTGGCGAAGGCGAAGCGCAAATAACCTTCCTGTCCCTCGCCGAAATAATCGCCCGGCAGGCAGACGATACCGGCAATCTTCGCCAGCTTTTCGGCGACGAATTCCGAGCGAATATCCGGATAGGGGTGGCGGATATAGGCGAAATAGGCGCCGATCGCCTGCAGTTTCCAGCCCTTCAGGTTGCTCATGACCTGTTTTAGCGCATCGGCGCGGGTGGCGATCTCGGCGCGGTTGCCGGCTCTCCATTCGCCAAGCGCCGGAATAGCCTTGGCAACGGCGGCCTGGGCCGAGCGCGGCGCGCAGATCTGCAGGTTGTCCATGATCTTGGCGACCTGCTCGACCACGGCCGGTCCCGCCGTGATGGCGCCAAGCCGATGGCCGGGAATGCAGAAGGATTTGGAGAAGCTGTAGAGGCAGACGAGACTGTCCTGCCACCCTTCGATGGACAGGAGGTCGTGCGGCGCGCCGCTGCCTTCGGGCAGGAAGTCGCGATAGGTCTCGTCGAGAATCAGCCAGGTACCGTTGGCGCGGCAGAGATCGTAGATCCGGCGCAGCAGCGCGGGCGGATAGACGGAGCCGGTCGGATTGTTGGGCGTGACCAGCGCCAAAGCGCGGATGCCGGGCTTCAGCGCTGCGGCAATCGCATCGACATCCGGCAGAAAACCGCTGCCTGCATCGCAGGGCACCAGCTCGATGCCGATGCCGAGCATCGCGAGCGTCGTCTGCTGGTTGAAATAGAAAGGATTGGTCATCAGCACCGTATCGCCCGCACCGGCAATCGCCATGACCGTGCAGATGAAGGCCTGGTTGCAGCCGGACGTGACGTGGATGTTGCCGGCGTTGACCGAGGCGCTGTAGAGGCCGGAGACATGCTCCGCATAGGCGGTGCGCAAAACCTCTTCGCCTTCGATCGCGCCATAGCCGGTGAAGGCGGAGGAGGCGGCTGCCTCGCCCAGCCATTGCAGCATATCCGGATGGGCGGGATAGCCGGGCACGGCCTGGCTGAGATCGATCAGCGGTCCGCGCGATCCGTCATAGGCCTTGGCCCAGGCGAGGACGGAAGGCACTGGCGGCGGCGAGAGCTTGGCGATCAGCGGATTGAAATGCGGCATCGGCTTGTCCTGTGGTTCAAAGACGTATTGGTTCTTGCGATTGGTGGTTCTAAGATTTGGTTCTGCGTTTCGGCGCCGGCTCCGGACGCCTGGTGCGGGCGGGAGAGGAGACGGGCTGGAAGCCGTCCTTGGCGGGTAGGCGTTCAGGCGCGCTGACCTTGTGGGTACGGGCGCGGATGATGGTGCGTGCCGAGGTCTGTAGCTCCGGCATGGGGTCGTTTTCAAGGGCTGAAAACAGCCAGTCGATGAAGACCTTGACGATCGGTGCCGCACGGACCTCGTTGCGGCAGGCGACGTAGAAGGCATCGTTGGCCGGAACTGTCAGATCGAACGGCGCAATCAGTTCGCCTTTGGCGATCAGGCTGCCGGCGGTGATCGTATCGCCGAGCGCCACGCCCTGATTGTGCAGGGCTGCTTCCGTTGAAAGCCGGGCGTCGCTCATGAAATGCTGGCGGCCACGCTGGATGCCGATGCCGTCGGCGGCGGCAAGCCAGGTGTTCCACTCGCGCCCGTCATCGCCATGCAGAATGACATGGTCACGCAGGTCGCGCAGCGAACGTAGCGGCCGCATATTGAGGAGGGTCGGGCTGACGACCGGAAACAGTTCAAGCCGGCTCCACAACCGCGCCCAGCAATCCGGCCAGTTGCCGTCACCATAGAGCAGGCAGATATCGACATCGCCGGAAAACAGGTTGGCCGCATCGTTGGAGGCGATCAGCGTCAGCTGCACGTCGGGAAACTGCTCGGTGAACTGATGCAGGCGCGGGATCATCCAGAAGGACAGAAGTGCGGGCACACAGACGATACGCAGCTCGCCGCTGGTGGTCGGCCTTGTCATCGCGGCGGTGGCGGCGGCAATGCCTTCGAAGGCATGGGTGACGGCGGGCAGAAGCAGGGCACCCTGCGAGGTCAGTTTCAGCCGCTTGCCGCCACGCTCGAACAGGGCGGCGTTGAAGGAGAGTTCCAGCGCTCTTATCTGATGGCTGATGGCCCCATGCGTGACATTCAGCTCGCGGGCTGCAGCCGAAACCGAACCGCGCCGGGCGGTCGCCTCGAAGGCGCGCAAGGGGTTCAGCGGGGGCAGGCGGCTGGACAAGCAATGCGCTCCATGACGTCAACAGCGATGTTAGTTTTTCTCACATCAAACGCTATAACAATGTCAATTGATTTTCCAATCAATTTGTTTGCTAATAGGATCAACAAAGGCAAAAGCCTGGGGAACATGCATCCGGTACGCATCTCTGGCAAACAGGGGCGGTTTTCCGGCTTTTGGCGGCAAGAGCATCTCACTTTACGCTCGACAACCATCCCAAATCGCACGTCTTCCAGGCCCAACATGAGGTCAAGCGGATATGGCGTGGGATGACAGCAAGCTCAACGAACTGAAGGCGAAGTACGGCGAAGCCCATGGCGGCGAGATGTTCGACCCGACCTTCCGCAAGGTTGCCGACAAGATCTTCTCCAAGAACGGCACGCGCCTTGCCCCTTATTCCGGTGTTCCGACATTCCTGATGGCGCCTTATGTGCCTGTCGATGCCAATGAGCCGGATTTCGGCAATCTGCAGGTCGCCATCGTCGGCATACCAATGGATCTGGGCGTCACCAACCGTCCAGGGTCACGATTCGGGCCACGCGCCATGCGCACCATCGAGCGTATCGGCCCCTACAACCACGTGCTCGGTTGCGCTCCGGTGCATGATCTACGCGTCGCCGATATTGGTGACGTGCCGTTCCAGAGCCGCTACCGGCTGGAACTCAGCCATGACGATATCGAAAAGCGCATCAACCAGATCGTCGATGCTGGCGTGGTTCCGTTGTCGGTCGGCGGCGACCACTCGATCAGCCATCCGATCCTCAAGGCCGTCGGCAAGAAGCGGCCGGTCGGCATGATCCATATCGACGCCCATTGCGATACCGGCGGCGCCTATGATCTCACCAAGTTCCACCACGGCGGCCCGTTCCGCAACGCGGTGCTCGACGGCGTGCTCGATCCGACCCGCACGATCCAGATCGGCATTCGCGGCTCCTCGGAATATCTTTGGGAGTTCTCCTACGAGTCCGGCATGACCGTGATCCATGCCGAGGAAGTCACCGGCATGGGCATTCCGGCGATCATCGAAAAGGCCAAAAAGATTGTCGGTGATGGTCCGACCTATCTGTCCTTCGACATTGACAGCGTCGACCCGAGCTTTGCGCCGGGCACCGGAACGCCGGAAATCGGCGGTCTCACCACCCGCGAAGTGCTGGAACTGATCCGTGGTTTGAAGGGCCTGAACCTGGTCGGCGGCGATGTCGTCGAGGTGGCGCCACAGTATGATTCGACCACCAACACGGCGCATGTCGGCTCGCAGGTCCTGTTCGAGATCCTCAGCCTCATGGTGTTCAGCCCGTTCGTCAATGGCACGCGGGATTAGGGCGGCGCTGCCCCCTCATCCGCCCTGTCGGGCACCTTCTCCCCGCAGGCGGGGAGAAGGGACTTGCGGCAAGTTCCGTTCCTCCCGGCAGTTTTGGGGAGATAGCGGCAAATTCGATCGTCCCCTCTCCCCGTTTACGGGGAGAGGGCTAGGGTGAGGGGCAAAAAGCCCAATCCGATTTCCGTGCCTGCCATAAACAAAATCACAAAGGGGAATAAAATGACCAAGCTTTCAAACCTGAAATCGGCCTTTACCGCCGCCCTCATGCTCAGCGGTGCCGTTCTCGGTTTCGCATCTGTCGCCAATGCCGATGCCATCGATGACATCACCAAGGCTGGCGTGCTGAATGTCGGCGTCTTTGCCGATTTCCCGCCCTTCTCCTCCGCCAGCGCCGACATGAGCCTTAAGGGCTATGACATCGACGTCGCGCAATACATTGCCGATAGCCTGAAGGTGAAGCTGGTTCCGGTGCCGGTCACCGGCCAGAACCGTATCCCGTATCTGACCGAAAAGCGCGTCGATATGCTGGTCAGCGTCGGCTTCAGCAAGGAACGCGCCGAAGTCATCGATTTTGCCGCTGCCTACGCGCCCTATTATATTGCCGTGATCGGCCCGGCCGCCATGGAAGTGAAGGGCAAGGAAGACCTCGCGGGCAAAAGCATCGCCGTCAACCGTGGCACGCTTGAAGATACGTCGCTGACGGAGGCAGCCCCCAAGGATGCCGATATCAAGCGTTTCGACAACTATAACTCGGTCATCCAGGCCTTCATCTCCGGCCAGACCGAACTGATGGTCGTCGGCAACGACGTCGGCGCGCAGGTTCTCGCCCGTCAGGAAGCCCTGAAGCCGGAACAGAAGTTCCAGCTCCTCACCTCGCCGTCGCATCTGGCGCTGAACAAGGGCGAAGACCGGCTGAAGGCGGCGATCAACGACGCCGTTGCCAAGATGCTGGCCGACGGCAAGCTGAATGCAAGCTCGGAAGCGTGGCTGAAGGTGCCGCTCAATCCTGAAAACCTGAAGGATTGATTCTTTGGGCTATGTGCTCGATTTCGGCTGGCTGAGCGACGCAGTCTCGCTGATCGCCAGCGGTGCAGCCATGACGGTGTTCCTGATCGCGGTGTCGGCTGTTGCCGGCATCGTGCTCAGCGTTCTGGGTGCCGCCGGGCGGCGCAGCCGCCATGCGTGGCTGCGCCGTGCCATCGCCGGCTATGTCGAGCTCATTCGCAACACGCCGTTTCTGGTGCAGTTGTTCTTCATCTATTTCGGATTGCCGAGCCTCGGCATCCGTTTGGATCCCGTCGTTGCCGCCATCCTGGCGATGACCCTGAACATGACTGCCTATACGACGGAGATCGTCGGTGCTGGTCTCGATGCGGTGCCGAAGGGACAGAAAGAAGCAGCTCTTGCGCTTGGCCTGCGGCCACGCCAGGTGTTTATCAAGATCGTGCTGCCGCAAGCCTTGAAGGTGATTTTCCCGGCGCTGACCAGCCAGATCGTCATCATGATGCTGGAATCGGCCGTCGTCTCGCAGATTGCCGTGCGCGAGCTGACCTATGAGGCCGATCTCCTGCAGGCCCGGACGTTCCGTGCCTTCGAGACCTATTTCATCGTCACGCTCGTCTATCTCGCCATGAGCATCGGCCTGCGCCGGCTGCTTGTCGCCAGTGGCAACCGTTTCCTGTCCGGAGGCGTGTCGTGATCGAATTTACGCTCTGGGACATCATCCGCAATCTGCTTCTGGCGGCGCGCTGGACCATTCTGTTGTCCGCCGTCGCCTTTGCCGGCGGCACGATCGTCGGCCTGCTGATCCTGTTCATGCGCATTTCCAAGCGGCGCTGGGTGCAGCGGTTTGCCGAATATTACATCGGCCTGTTTCAGGGCACGCCGCTTTTGATGCAGCTGTTCCTTTTGTTCTTCGGCCTGCCGCTGCTTGGCCTGCGCATCGAACCCTGGACGGCCGCCGTTCTGGGCTTGACGCTCTGCGCAAGCGCCTTTCTGGCGGAAATCTGGCGTGGCGGCGTACAGGCCGTGCCGCTTGGGCAATGGGATGCCGGCAGCAGTCTGGGCTTGCATTACCTCAAGCAATTGCGGCTGATCATCCTGCCGCAGGCCTTTGCGATGACGCGGGCGCCGACGGTCGGGTTTCTGGTGCAGCTGATCAAGAGCACAGCCTTGACATCGATCATCGGATTTGAGGAACTGGTCAGAACCTCGAATGCGATCAACAATGCAACCTTCGAACCGTTCAAGGTCTATGGCTTCGTTGCGCTGATCTATTTCGCATTGTGTTTTCCGCTGACGCGTTACGCCAAGATGCTGGAGCTTCGCGCGCTAAAACACTGATCAATCCGTAGTCCAGGGCTTGCAAGCCGGACTAAAACTTGGGAACAGACCGGGAGCCATAAACGCGGCACCGGCATAAACAGGAGAACCACGATGACAGACTTTCTCAAACAGAATATCGGCCGGCGCGCCGTGCTTGGTGCGGGCCTTGCCGGTGCATCCATGCTGGCCATGCCGTCGATCCTGCGCGCGCAGGAAAAGTCGCTGAAGGTCGGCGTCTACGGCGGTTATTTCAAGGATTCGTTCGACAAGAACATCTTTCCGGATTTCACCAAGGCGACCGGCATCGCCGTCGAAGCGATTGCCGAGCCGACCGGCGAAGCCTGGCTGGTGCAGCTCGATCAGGCCGCCAAAGCAGGCCAGGCGCCGGCCGACGTCTCGATGATGTCGCAGGTGGCGATGCTGAAGGGGCAGGCAACCGACCTCTGGGCGCCGCTCGACATGTCCAAGATCCCGAACGGCTCCAACCTCATCGATCGTTTCGTCAACAAATATCCGGACGGCCGCGTTGCCGGTATCGGTGCCGTCTCCTGGTACATCACGCTGGTCACCAATACCGACGTCTATAAGGAAGCCCCGACCTCCTGGCAGGCATTCTGGGATCCGGCAAATGCCGACAAGCTTGGTCTGCTGGCGCTGGTCTCCAACTCCTTCCTGCTCGAAGTGACGGCAAAGACTTTCTTCGGCGGCACCAATGCGCTGGACACGGAAGAGGGCGTCCAGAAGGCCTTCGACAAGCTGGCTGAAGTCAAGCCGAATGTCCGCCTGTGGTATCGCGACGAAGCCCAGTTCGAGCAGGCGCTGAAGTCGGGCGAAATCCCGATGGGCCAGTATTACCATGACGTCACCGGTCTGGCCGCTGCCGACGGCAACCCCGTCCGCTCGACCTTCCCGAAGGAAGGCGGCATTCAGGATAGTGGTTGCTGGGCGCTGTCGCGTGCTTCGACCAAGGTCGATGAGGCCCATCAGTTCATCAACTATATGAGCCAGCCGTCGATCCAGGCAATCCTGTCGCGCAAGGTCGGCACGTCGCCGACGGTCAAGCGCGAGTTGACGGATTTGACGGATGCGGAATTCGCCGCCGTGTCGTCCGATATCGAGCCGATCATTCCGCGCTACGATCTCTACCAGACGAAGTCGGATTGGCTGAACCAGAAATGGACCGAACTGATCGTCGGTTGATTTTCACCCTCCCCTTGAGGGGGAGGGTCGGCGCGTAGTGCCGGGGTGGGGTGATTTTTGCGCCAAACAAGGGATCACCCCCACCCGCAGCTGCGCTGCGACCTCCCCCCCTCAAGGGGGAGGTAAAGGCCGCCACGACCTTCTTGTGTCCTGCGCGGTGACTGAAGATACGATTTCCGCATGATGCGAAAAGACAGGAATACAATGTCAGGCCTCGTCCTCAACAATGTCACGAAGGAATTCGGGACTTTCACCGCGGTCAACAATGTCGAGCTGACGGTGCCGCATGGCACGTTCGTCTGCATGCTGGGACCATCCGGTTGCGGCAAGACCACGCTTTTGCGGATGATCGCCGGCCTCGACCTGCCGACCGGGGGCTCGATCCAGCTTGACGGCGAAGACATCACCCATGTTCCGACCCACAAGCGTAATCTCGGCATGGTGTTCCAGTCATTGGCGCTGTTCCCGCATCTGACTGTCGGCGAGAATATCGCCTATCCCTTGCGCATTCGTGGCGCGCCGAAGGAAGACCAGAAGAAGCGCGTCGATGAACTTCTATCGATGATCCATCTTGGCGGTTATGCCGACCGGCCGGTCTCGAAACTGTCCGGCGGCCAGCGCCAGCGCGTGGCGATTGCCCGGGCATTAGCGATCTCGCCGAAGCTGTTCCTGCTCGACGAGCCGCTGTCTGCGCTGGACGCCAAGCTGCGCGAGGCGATGCAGGTGGAGTTGCGCCAATTGCAGCAGCAGCTCGGCATCACCACCATCGTCGTAACCCATGACCAGCGCGAGGCGATGACCATGGCCGATACCGTCGTTGTCATGAAGGGCGGCGAAATCCGCCAGGCTGCATCGCCAATCGAAATTTATCGCCGCCCGGCCGATACATTCGTGGCCGACTTCATCGGCTCGACCAATCTTCTCGAGGCCGAAGCCGACAGCACCGGCCGGGTCACAGTGCTTGGCCAGCCGGTTTCCGGCGTGTCCCTTGGTGCCGACACCCGCAAGGCGACGCTGTCGATTCGGCCGGAGGACGTACACCTGACGGCCCCTGGCAACGGCGCGCTGTCCGGCACCGTCACCTTCGTGCGCGATCTCGGCGGCACGATCGAAACCTTTGTCGATATTGCCGGCCGTCAGATCGTTGCGGTCTCGACGCCGCGCGCCCGGCCCGACATCACCGTCGGCCAGCCGGTCGGCGTGGTGCTTTTGCCAGACGTCTGCGTGGTACTGGCCAAATGAGACGCGAAGCCCCGCAAAAACTCGGCGATTACGGCCCGCTGGTCTTTCCGGCGATGATGCTCATCGTCTTCTTCGTCGTGCCGTTCGCGACGATGATTGCCGTTTCGTTCTTCCAGCGCCAGCAGGGCGGGTTCTATGTGCCTGCGTTTGAGCTCGCCAACTACCAGCGGTTCCTCAGCCTGTTCTTCGCCAATGTGCTGGGCTTTTCTCTGATGCTGGCGGTGACGGTGGCGATCTGCTGCGTCGTGCTCGCCGTTCCCTTCACGTATCTGCTCAACCGCATGACGCGAAAAGTGCAGATCATCTGGCTGGTTGCGCTGCTCTCGGTTCTGTCGCTGTCAGAAGTCATCATCGGCTTTGCCTGGTCGACGCTGTTTTCGCGTACTGCCGGGATCACCAATCTTCTGGTGATGGCGGGCATCATGAGCGAAGCCAAGGCGCTGCTGCCGAGTTTTGGCGCCGTGCTGACCGGCATGGTCTACCAAGCCTTTCCCTATACGGTTCTGGTGCTTTACCCGGCGCTTGTACGGCTTGATCCAACGCTGACGGAAGCAGCGCGCACGCTTGGCGCGTCGCCGATCAAGGCGTTCTTCACGGTCGTCATTCCCGCTCTGCGCAATACCATTACCGCGACGCTGATTATGGTGTTCATCTTCGCGCTCGGCTCCTACCTCTTGCCGCAACTGCTCGGCCGGCCGCAGCACTGGACGTTGTCGGTGCTGATCACCGACCAAGCGATCTACCAGTCGAATATGCCATTTGCCGCCGCAATGGCGGTGTTCCTCGTGCTGGTGACGCTCGGGCTGGTGGCTCTGACCGTTCTTGCCGGACGCAAGGGAGAAACGGCATGACCAGTACGCTGAGCAAAGTCTACTTCTTCCTGATCGGCCTGTTCCTGGCGGCACCGATGATCGTCGTTGCCGGCGTCTCGGTGAATGCCAAACAGACGCTGGCTTTTCCGCCGAAGGGTTTTTCGCTCTCTTGGTACGGCGAGATCTTCCTCAACCCGGAATGGCGCAACGCGCTGCTTGCCTCGCTGACACTGGCCATCCTGTCTGCCGCATTGGCCGTTGCCATTGCCTTGCCGCTCGCCTGGTTCCTGTGGCGGCGGATTGCGCCATGGGCCAACATCTTCCAGCTTCTCGGTATCGCCCCCTTCACGCTGCCGCCGGTCATCACCGCACTTGGTTTGCTGACCTTCTGGGCAACGACCGGTTTTTACGGCCAGCCGTGGACCGCCGTCGTCAGCCACGCGATCTTCTTCGTGACGCTGCCGCTGGTGACGCTATCGCTCGGCTTTACCGCGATCGACCGTTCGCTGGTCGAGGCGGCGGCAACGATGGGCGCCGATGACCGGACGATCTTTCGCACCGTCGTCCTGCCGCTGATCCTGCCCTATATCGTCTCGGGTTATGCGTTTGCCTTCGTGCTGTCGCTCAACGAATATATCGTTGCCTACATGACGGTCGGCTTCACCATGGAAACGCTGCCGATCAAGATCTTCAACGCGCTGCGCTACGGCTACACGCCGACCATGGCGTCGGTTACCATTCTGTTCGTCGCAACGGCGGCGGTCATCTTTTCCCTTGTTGCGCGGTTCGGCGATCTGCCGAAACTGCTCGGCGCCATGTCATCGGACGACACATGATCACGCTTGCAGCCCTGCAGATGAAATCGGAAAGCGGCGATACCCCCGCCAATCTCGCCCGCATCGAACAGGCGGCGCGGGACGCGCAGGCCAAGGGCGCAAGCCTTTTGATCACGCCGGAACTCGGGCTGACCGGCTATGGCGCGGGGGATATCATCCGCCAACTGGCAGAGCCGGGAGATGGGCCACTGGTTGGGCAGTTGCAGGCGATCTCGACTGAACTTGGCATTGCGATCATCGCGGGTTTCGCTGAGAAGGCAGAGGGCACTGTTTTCAACAGCGCCGTTTATGTGGATGGTTCTGCTGCGCCCGTAATTTACCGCAAGTCCAATCTTTACGGTGATTACGAGCGGGGGCTGTTTTCGACTCCAGAACCGGGCACCATCGTGTTCGATCATCGCGGTGTCAAATGCGGCATGCTGATCTGCTACGATGTCGAATTTCCGGAAAATGTCCGGCGCCTGGCGCTTGCGGGTGTGGATGCAGTTCTGGTGCCGACGGCGCTGCCGGCCGGCTATTCCGGAACCTTCATTGCCGATCACATGATCCAGACGCGCGCCTTCGAAAACCAGGTGTTCGTCGCCTATATCAATCATTGCGGCGCCGACGAGCGGTTTACCTTTGCCGGGTCGTCGCGGATTGCCGCGCCCGACGGGAGTCTTCTGGCGAATGCGCTTCCCCACGACGAAGCATTGATGGTCGTTACCATCAACCCGGCCGACTTCAAGGTTTCCAGAAGCGAGAACACCTACCTGACGGACATGCACGTTTCCGCCTAAACGCTATCACGATGCGGTGAACCCGTTGCTTTGACGCTAGCTGTGGAAACCATCCGGCCTGCCAAAGCGTATCTCTCCAAACGCAAGGAGAGAATGATGAAACGGTTTCTGGCAGTGCTTGTTGTTCCGTTGGCCCTGTTTTCGGCCATGCCGGCATTCGGGCAGGACACGATGATGGAGCGGTTTTTTCGCGGCAAGTCCACGGCAACGGGATCGTTTTCCGCTGTCAACGGCGTCAAACGGCAGTTCGACGTGGTTTTGACCGGCCGGGTGCGGGGCGATACGCTGACCGTGCGCGAGGATTTCGTCTATTCCGATGGCGAACGGGACCGCA
This sequence comes from Pararhizobium sp. PWRC1-1, assembly GCF_049897905.1. Taxonomy (NCBI): domain Bacteria; kingdom Pseudomonadati; phylum Pseudomonadota; class Alphaproteobacteria; order Hyphomicrobiales; family Rhizobiaceae; genus Pararhizobium; species Pararhizobium sp. PWRC1-1. The sequence goes on from NZ_JAFCXE010000011.1 coordinate 154,675, forward strand.
AGACCTGGCGCTTCGTGCGAACCGGCCCGGCCACATATTCGGGAACGCGCGAAGATGTCGTCGGCACGACGACGCTGCGTGTCGATGGCAACACGGCGCGCTTCACCTATCTCGTCGATCTCGATGCCGGCCCAGGTAAGAACATCGTCCGTTTCGTCGACAAGATGGTTCTTGCCGAAGATGGCCGCAGCATCACGAATATGGCGACTGTGTGGAAATATGTCTTCCCGGTCGCGCGGGTGAAAGTGGATTTCAAGCGGTAGGGATCATCGTTCACTTTTAGTGAACATTCTGTCCGCATCGGGCCTCTTTATTAAACGCGTGACGCAGCCGATATTCGCTTCAGATAGTCACGAATGGAGGCAGCCATGAGCTTGCAACTGACAGGAATTCACCACCTCACTGCGATCACCGCCAACGCCAAGGAAAACCTGCGTTTCTACACGCAGGTCCTCGGCATGCGGCTGGTCAAGAAGACCGTGAACCAGGACGATACCACCGCCTATCACCTGTTCTATGCCGACGGCGAGGCAACGCCGGGCACGGACTTGACGTTTTTCGACTGGCCGGTTAACCGCGAGAGCCGCGGGACCCATAGCGTTTCTCGCACCGGGCTTCGCGTCGGCAGCCCGGAAAGCATCGAATGGTGGAAGGCCCGTTTCGGCGAATTGAGCATTGCGTCCGGCGACGTCATCGAGATCGACGGCCGTTTGTCGCTTGATTTCGAAGACGGCGAAGGCCAGCGTTTCCGGCTGATCGACGACGGTGGACTTGTACCGTCGCATCCATGGGATCGCAGCCCCGTTCCGGCCGAACACCAGATCAAGGGGCTTGGTCCGATCACCATGAGCGTTCCGGACATCACCAATACGCAACTGGTGCTGGAGCAGGTGATGAACATGACCAAGCAGCGCCAGTACCCGTCGCCGGATGGCAATGGCGAGGTGCATGTGTTCTCGATGGGTGAGGGTGGTCCGGACGCCGAACTGCATGTTGCGGTTCAGCCCGGCCTGCCGGCAGCCCGTCAGGGTGCTGGGGCCGTTCATCACGTCGCGTTCCGCGCTCCGGATGAAGCTGCGTTGCACGCATGGACCGAACGGCTGGAGGGCTTCAGGCTGCCTTCGAGCGGCGAGGTCGAGCGGTTTTACTTCCGCTCGCTCTATTTCCGCGAGCCGAACGGCATCCTGTTCGAAATCGCCACCGACGGTCCCGGCTTTGCCGTAGACGAGCCGATGGAAACTTTGGGCGAAGGCCTGTCGCTGCCGCCGTTCCTGGAGCACAAGCGCGTCCAGATCGAGGCACGGCTGAAGCCGCTGATCTGACCATTGAAATCAAGCCGGGAGCACAACTCCCGGCTTTTTTGTCTGTACTTTTCTGCATTTCGAAGCATGCTTCCGGCAAAGTATGGAAGGATTCTCCCGCATGACAAAACTGATCGGCATTTCCGGAAGCCTGCGAAAGGCCTCGTTCAATACCGCTCTTTTGAAAACAGCCATGACGTTTGCGCCTGAAGGCGTGACGTTCACGTCGGGCACCATCGAGGGCATTCCGCTCTATAATGCCGATGTCGAGCGCGAAGGCGTGCCGGAGGCCGTGCAGCTGCTGAAGGACCAGATTGCCGCCGCCGATGGGGTCATCCTGTTTACGCCGGAATACAACAATTCGATGCCGGGCGTTTTCAAGAACGCCATCGATTGGGTCAGCTCGTCAATGACCGGCGCGCCGAACGTGTTTGCCGGACGCGCCTTTGCCATTGCCGGGACGTCGCCGGGACCGTTCGGCACCCTGCTCAGCCAGAACGCCTGGCTTTCCGTCCTGCGCACGCTCGGCGCCGACCTCTGGTCGGGCAAGCGTCTGATGCTGCCGAAGGCGGGATCGCTGTTCGACAACGAGGGGCATCTGATCGATGAAGAGGCCAAGGCAAGGCTGAAAGGGTTTGTCGAGGCCTTTGCCGGCTATGTTGCGGAAAGATCCAAGTAAGGTTTTGCGGGGGGGGGCGTCAGCCTCCGCTGAAGGCTGACAAACCGTAGTCTTTGCAGATGTACTCTCTGCTGATCGTTTTTAAGTACCCAATTTCCTCCGTCATGCTCGCGCTTGTGGCGGGCATCCAGCCAGTTCAAGTCCTTGAACTGAAATGGTCTTTTGACCCGACGGACGTCGGGTCGCGGGATCCCCGCCACAAGGGCGAGGATGACGGAGAGTGGGGTGTCGCTCTCGCCAGATAATCGTTTCAAGGTTCGTCACCGTCTTTACGGAGAGGTCAGTCCCCGCCCGTTTTCAGCCAATCGCGGACCGCGTCTGCGTCCATAGGGCCAATCTCGTGGCCGGCATTCAGGGTGACGGTCTCAATTGTTGCGCCAGCGTCGCGCAACACGCCTTCCAGCGGCATGGCATAGCGGGAATAGCCGTCGGTCTTTCCCGTCACCAAAAGGATTTCGGTGCCGGAAAGATCCGCTTCTGGCACCGTCTCCAGAGGGTTCATCATCCGCAGCAGGGCAGCCTTGCGGATTAGTCCGGGATGACGCAGCATAGTGGCGACCAGCATGTTGGCGCCGTTGGAATAGCCGACGAAAATCATCTTGTCGCGGTCAAGGCCGTAGGCCGAAACAGCCCCGTCGATCATCGCGACGAAGGCTTCCACTTCCGAGGCAATATCCTTCTGGTCGAAGGTAACGGGCGTGATCCTGCGGAAGAACCGCGGGTGACCTTCCTCGGTGCTGCGGCCTCTGAGGCTGAGCAGCAGCGCATTCGGCGCGATCTGGCGGCCGAGCGGAAGGAGACTGGTTTCGTTGGCGCCGCTGCCGTGCAGAAGCACCAATGTTGTGCCATCGGGATTATCCGCCTGGTGCAGGCGGTGTACGAACGGCAGGTCGCGCTCCGTGAAGCGCTCCTCGCCAGGCAGTCCGAATTGCGGCAGCATGACGAGATTGTCCTGCAGATTGCCGCCGAAATGATCGGGCACGAACAGCTTCGTTCCCAGGGTTTCCGGGCTCTCGTCCACCGTCATGCCGGGCGCATCGGTGGCGAATTCGAACAGCGTTCCGCCCGGCTCGCGGACATAGAGCGAATAGAAATACTTTCGGTCATGGGCATTGATCTGACCGGCGTCTTCCGCCTCGAGCTGCATGCGCAGATCCTTGACCGCCGCTTCGCTCGCGGCGCGGAAGGCAATATGGTCGATGGTGCCGGTACCGGGCGCCGCCGTCCAGAAGCCGCCGGCATCGCGGACGTCGATGATATCGCCGGACTGCGAGACAAGGCGCCGGATCGCATCCGTCCTGTCAGCCTCGGCATAGCCAAAATGCCGGGTGACGAAAGCGGCCGTACCGTCGGGCGTCGCCGTCAGGATCGTTGCGCCGCGCAGCCGCCGGATCGCATCTTTCTGCGGAATGTCGGTGGTGGCATGGAGGGCAGGGGAGGTCACGGCGTCGCTGCCGACAAGCTTGACGATGACGCCGTCCGGATCCTTCAGCCGGATGACCGGCTCGCCGAATTCATGCTTCGGGCCGGTCGCCGTCACATTGTACCGAAGCGCCCGGGTGAGCCAGAAGCCGATGCTTTCAGGCGCAATGGCAAAGGCGATCTCGCTCGGCTGGCCGTGGCCGACGCGACCGGGTGCGCCGTCTTCCCAAACCAGGAACGAGACCAGCGATCCAGGTGAGCCTGCGTCATCACCGTAGAACAGATGCAGCTGTGCCGCATCCTCGAAACCCGCCGTCCGCTTGACGAGCCGCAGACCGAGAAAGCCGGCATAGAAATCGACATTCGGCTGCACTTTGCGGGTGATCAGGGTGATGTGGTGGATGCCGTTTGTCATGTCTTCAAATCCATTGCTTTGACTGCACAGAAGCAGCAAACAGAGTGCTGCGCCAGCGCTTCTGCGTGAACAGATTGTCCACCGTGTAAATGCTCCAACGGTCACCCGTCGCAGCCGCTCTCAGCTGATGTCCGGTCTATCCTTTGCAAGGAATGCCTTGAATGCATCGGCGTAGTCCGGATGCCAGCGCGATAGTGGCGGACGGTTTTCGATGATATCACCGGCGGCCCAGAGGATGCGCTTTTCATCAATCGGACGCGCAACGTCATTGTCCGGGCAAAGAATGTAGAAATCGCCGTCTTCAAGGCTTCGCATCATGAAATCGACCGTCTCCTGCGCGGTCCAGGCGGCATCCGGCTTTTCGGTGCGGCCGTTTGCGGTCAGCCCGGTATAGACGAAGCCGGGGATCAGCAGATGGGCGGTGATGTTGCCGTCGGGCGTATTGCGCAACTCGTGCTGCAGCGCTTCGGTAAAGGCTTTGACGCCGGCCTTTGCGACATTGTAGGCGGGATCGCCGGGCGGGGTGGTGATACCCTGCTTGGAACCGGTATTGATGATCAGGCCGGTCTGGCCGTGGGCAATCATCGCGGGCGCAAAGATACGCGAACCGTTGATGACACCCCAGAGATTGACCGCAAAGACTTTTTCCCACGCATCCTGCGGGCCGAAAATCGCACTGCCGGGCTGGATGCCGGCATTGTTCATCAACACATGCACCCGGCTGAAGCGTGCGATTGCCCCGATTTGCAAAGCCTTGAGAGAATCGGTGCTCGATACGTCCGTTGCGATCGCAATGACGCTGTCGGGGCCATGCGGGGAAATGGCTGCCGTTTCCCGGGCGGCCTTGTCCAGGCGGTCACCCGGTAAATCAGCGAGCACGACATTCATGCCCAGTCCGGCAAAGCGCCTGGCGGCGGCAAGTCCGATCCCGGATGCTGCTCCGGTCACGACGGCGACATGGTAATTGGCGAAGGCTGGATGATTCATTTGCTCTTCCGTCTCGTTCATGCGCTGATGACCGGGCTTGTCGGCCCGAGCTTGAGAGGAAAACTAGGCGCGCGATGCGGATAAGTCTACCGCTGCCTTAAAAACGCCCCTTGCCGGAACACGACGAGGCTGTAATTTCTCGAGAAATCAACGCTCTGATTTCCTGCCCCGAATCATGCACAGAGGACCCGAATGGCCGCGCCTAAAACCCGGAGCAACCGACAAACGCCATGCGAACAATGTCCTTTGCGGGCGCTCCCGCATTTCCGCGAGTTCAAGCCGGACGAACTGGAGTTCGTTTCCAACTTCAAGACCGGCGAACTGGCCGTCGATGCGGGCACGACGATCCTGGTGGAGGGATCGCACAGCGCGCATCTGTTCACCGTGCTGTCGGGATGGGGCTTTCGCTACAAGATGCTCGATGATGGCCGCCGGCAGATCCTCAATTACATGATGCCGGGGGATCTCATAGGTCTCCAGGGCAGCCTGATGGGCGAAATGCAGCATTCGGTCGAAGCGCTATCGCCCATCACCCTATGCGTTTTCGAACGCGACAAACTCGGTACGCTCTACCGGAATTATCCCGACCTTGGCTATGATCTCACCTGGATTGCCGCGCAGGAAGAACGCATTCTGGATGAAAACCTCTTGAGTATCGGCCGCCGCTCGGCGCTTGAGCGGGCGGCCTATCTCTTGGCCTTCCTCTATCAGCGCGCCAAGGCAAGCAATCTCTTTAAGGGCGAACGTGTCTCCATTCCGATCACGCAGCAGCACGTGGCCGATACGCTCGGGCTGTCCATCGTTCACACCAACAAGACCTTGAAAAAACTCGGTGAGCGTAAGCTCATCCGCTGGGCCGATCGCGGCTGCGATATCCTGGATGACGAAGGACTGATGAAGATTTCCGGCTGGGAAGGATATCCCGAACAGCACCGTCCTTTCATCTGAGGCGGTGCTGCGTAGCGGGTTAATCGCGCCGGGACGTGTCTTATTTAAATGCCAGCCTCCGTTTCATGCAATATTTGTCGGTTTCAAGACCGCGCTCCAATAGTGCGGGATGATTTGCAGACAGGACCCCAATCGGTGACGCTCACGGAAATTCCAGTGTCGATCAAGCGCGTGCTGGTGCTGGAAGACAATTTCATCATCGCCCTTGAAGCCGAGGATATTCTGAAATCAATCGGCATCGGCCATGTCGAGATTGCCTGCAACGTCGCGGAGGCTCAGGTTCTGATTAGGGAACAGTCCTTCGATTTTGCCTTTCTCGACGTCAATCTGGGTTCTCAAACGAGTTTCGACTTCGCCGCTCTGCTGATCGAGCGCGGCGTGGCTTTCGGCTTTGTCAGCGGTTATGGCGACGACTTCGTCTTTCCGGTCGCGTTGCGCGACATATCGCGCATCACCAAGCCTTTCAACGAAAGCTCGATGGCCAGCCTTCTGGCCACGGCATTGGCCTGCCGGCCTTAAACTCTTTCCGATATGCGGCGATTTCCGGCATTCCGGTTCCAGTGAGCTTCGCGCCGCTCAACCCGCGGTTTTCGCTATGCTTATGTAAAAAATCCGCATAGCTTCAATTACCGTAAACGCGGTGAGGGGCACGGTTGCTCATCTTGTAACGAAAGATTTCCGTCGATCTCATCCGCTTGTCATTGATGTGGGTCGCGTATATTGAGGGGCCATAATAAATGGTTCGGCTTGAATATCGGAATGAGCGGGCGCAGATGAGTGAAAAACGAAAACTCCGTCGGTCCCGGTGGTGGCTGGTATCGTTCGCAGCCTTGGCCCTGACGTCCTGCGAGGGTGAAACGAAGCCTCCGGAAACGGCAAAAGTGGCTGTCCGGACGCAGAGCGCCGAATTCGTCGATCACCGGCAGACCGTGACGCTGACCGGTGAGGTCGTCGCCCATGTCCAGACCAATCTTTCATTTCGCGTCAGCGGCCAGATAACGGAATGGCTGGCGGATGTCGGTTCGCATGTGAAAGCCGGCGAGGTTCTGGCACGCATCGATCCCAGCGAACAGAAGGCTGATGTCGAGGCGGCCGAGGCGGCAGTGCGGGCAGCGGAGGCGCAGGTCAGGCAGGCTTCCTCCGCCTTCGAGCGGCAGAAGTCTCTGCTGGCGAAGAATTCCACGACGCAAGAAGCTTTCGATCAGGCACAAACCGCTTTGCAGACAGCTCAGGGATCGCTCGATTCCTCCAAGGCGCTGCTCGGCACGTCCCGTGACGCGCTCTCCTATACGGAACTGAAGGCTGATGCCGATGGTATCGTCACCGTGCGCAATGCCGAGACGGGCCAGGTGGTTCAAGCAGCACAAACCATGTTTTCCGTCGCACGCGATGGACCTCGCGACGCGATCTTCGATGTTTACGAATCGCTGCTTTTCGAGAAACCGGCCGAGCCGAAAATCCAGCTGGCGCTGGTCAGCGATCCCTCGGTCAAGACGGAGGGAGCGATCAGCGAGGTCTCGCCGACGATCGATACCACGACCGGAACCGTGCGCGTCAAGATCGCCATGGACACAACGCCCGATCGCATGACGCTCGGCGCACCGGTCACCGGTTTTGCCAGCTCGACGCCGGCAAAGCTGATCATCCTGCCCTGGACATCGCTCTCTTCGCTGGACGGACAGCCGGCGGTCTGGGTGGTGGACGGCAAAGACAGCACGGTCAGTCGCAAGCCCGTCAAGGTGGCGTCTTACGAGACGGGCCGCGTGCTTATTTCCGAAGGGATTGCCAAGGGCGAGACTGTTGTGGTTGAGGGCGCCAAGATGCTGCGCCCCGGCCAGTCGGTCGATGTCATCAAGGAGCAGGCGCAATGAACCGGATTTTGCTGGGGCTGCTGTCCGCACCAATCATGCTGCTGATCCTTACGGGGTGCCAGAAAAAGGAAGAGCAGGGCGAACCGGTAATCCGCCCGGTGCTGTCGCAAATTGTGGTTCCCCAGCGCCTGCCCGCGCCCAGTTTCGCCGGCACGGTGCAGCCGAAGGTCCAGACCAATTTCGGGCCGCGTGTCACTGGCCTGCTGGTGGCCCGCGATGTCGATACCGGCGATACGGTGACACAAGGCCAGCTATTGGCGGCACTCGATCCGACATCGCTCGAACTGGCCGTCGGATCGGCCCGGGCCGATCTGGCGAATGCGGAAGCGACGCTTGCCAATACGGTATCGGTCGAACGGCGCACCAAAGCGTTGTTCAAGATCGGCACCGAAACGCAGGCGTCGGTGGAAAGTACCGAACAGGCGAGTGCTGCGGCAGAGGCGTCGGTCGTCCAGTCGCGTGCGGCCCTGTCGAAGGCCGAAGAGCAGCTTTCCTATGCGCAGGTCAAAGCGGCATTCGACGGTGTGGTCACACAGACTGGTGCCGAAGTCGGGCAGGTGGTCGCAGCCGGTGCCACCGTCGTGACGGTTGCCCGGCCGGATGCCCGGGATGCCGTCGTGGACGTTCCGGACGGCAACGCGCTTTTGCCGGTGGGGACGCCGTTTCTGGTTTCCCTGCAGATCGACCCGGCCATCATCGTCAGCGGCATGGTCCGCGAGGTTGCACCGGCAGCGGATCCGGCAACGCGAACGCGCCGCGTCAAGATCGCGCTTGAAAATCCACCGGCAGCTTTCCGGCTCGGCACCACGATCACCGCCACCCTAAACGAAGCCATTGTCGAGCAGCTGGTGCTGCCAGCAACCGCTATCCTTATGCGTGACGGCAAATCCTATGTCTGGGTGGTCGATGAGAGCGGCGGGACGGTCAAGACCCGCGAAGTGGTCACCGGGCCGCAGGCAGGCAACGGGGTCGTCATCACGTCCGGCATCGAGGCCGGTATTCGGGTGGTGACGGCCGGTGTTCATAGCCTCGAGGACGGCCAGAAGATCAAAGTTGAAGACGAGGCGCAGTCATGAAGAAATTCAACCTGTCAGACTGGGCGCTCGATCACGCATCGATGGTCTGGTATTTCATGATTGTCTTCGGCCTGCTTGGGTTCTTCTCCTATTTAAGCCTCGGCCGCGAGGAGGATCCGTCCTTTACCATCAAGACCATGACGATTTCGGCGCAATGGCCGGGCGCCTCGGTCGAGGAGACCACCCGCCAGGTGACTGAGCGGATCGAGCGCAAGCTCGAGGAACTGGAATCGCTCGACTACACGCGCAGCATCACGACGCCCGGCCAAACGCTGGTCTTCGTTAATCTCAAGGATACGACGAAGGCGCGGGATGTCGCGTCGATCTGGGTGACCGTCCGCAATATGATCGATGATATCAGAGGTCAATTTCCGTCCGGCGTCGTCGGGCCATCCTTTAACGACCGCTTCGGCGACGTGTTCGGCAATATCTATGCGTTTACCGCCGATGGGCTGACCCAGCGGCAATTGCGCGACTATGTCGAGACCGCGCGGCGCGAAATCCTGACGGTTCCGAATATGGGCAAGGTCGATATTGTCGGGGCGCAGGACGAGGTGATCTATCTCGAATTCTCGACGCGCCAGCTGGCCGCGCTCGGTATCAACCAGAACGATGTGATCGCCACGCTGCAGGCACAGAACGCGATCGCACCTTCGGGCGTCGTGCAGGCGGAGGGCGAGCGGGTCAGCGTTCGCGTCAACGGCCAGTTTTCGTCGGAAGACAGCCTGAGGGCAGTCAATCTGCAGGTCAACAACCGCTTCTTCCGCCTCACCGACATCGCGACCATCACCCGGGGTTACACCGACCCGCCGTCGGCTTTGTTCCGCTACAACGGCCAGGCGGCGATCGGCCTTGCCATCGGCATGAAGCAGGGCGCCAATCTTCTGGAGTTCGGCGATCATGTCGAGAAAAAGATCAGCCAGGTGGAAGCGGAACTGCCGGTGGGCGTCGGCGTTCATCTGGTCTCCGATCAGCCGCTGATCGTCGAGGAAGCGGTCTCCGGCTTTACCCGTGGCCTAGCAGAGGCCGTCATCATCGTTCTTCTCGTCAGCTTCGTCAGCCTCGGCGTGCGGGCGGGGCTTGTGGTTGCCCTGTCGATCCCGCTGACGCTCGCCATCACCTTCGTCGTGATGTCCTATTTCGGCATATCGCTGCAGCGGATTTCGCTGGGGGCACTGATCATCGCGCTGGGACTTCTCGTCGATGATGCGATGATCGCCGTTGAGATGATGGTAGCGCGGCTGGAAGCGGGCGATTCGCTGCGCAAGGCGGCAACCTATGTCTATACGTCCACGGCGTTTCCGATGCTGACAGGCACGCTGGTCACCGTCGCCAGCTTCATTCCCGTCGGTCTCAACAACAGCGCCGCCGGCGAATTCACCTTCACGCTCTTTGTCGTCATCGCCGTCTCGCTGGTGGTCTCCTGGATCGTCGCGGTGGTGTTTGCGCCGCTGCTCGGCGTGACCATCCTTCCCAAGACGATGAAGCAGCACCATGACCAGAAAGGCCGGGTTGCGCGGATGTTTTCCCGTGTGCTCGGCTGGTGTATGCGCTGGAAATGGACGACGATCGCCTTGACGGTGGTGGTTTTTGCCATCTCGCTGTTCGGCATGACCCGTGTCCAGCAGCAATTCTTCCCGTCGTCTGACCGGCTCGAGCTGATCGTCGACTGGTCTCTGCCGCCAAACGCCTCGATTACCGATACCGACGCGCAGATGGCGAAATTCGAGCAGGACAAGCTTGTCGGCAATCCCGATGTCGAGCGCTGGTCGACCTATGTCGGGCAGGGTGCGGTACGCTTCGTTCTCTCGTTCGATGTCCAGCCGCCGGATACCTCCTTCGGCCAGACAATCATCGTCACCAAGAGCTTGGAAGTCCGCGACAAGCTGCGGGCCGATCTGCAGAAATATCTGAAGGAAACCTTCGTCGGCACCGATGCCTATGTGAAGCTGCTCGACATCGGCCCGCCGGTCGGACGGCCGGTGCAGTACCGCGTGAGCGGACCGGATATCGGCAAGGTGCGCGAGCATGCGCTTGAATTCGGTAGTGTTCTCGGGCGCAACCCGCTGCTTGGCGATGTCGTCTACGACTGGAATGAACCGGCCCGCGTCATCAAGGTTGATGTCTTGCAGGACAAGGCCCGCCAGCTTGGCGTCACCTCGCAGGATATCGCGTCGGCGCTCAACGGCATCGTCGGTGGAACGACCGTGACCCAGGTTCGCGACGATATCTACCTGATCAATGTTGTTGCCCGCGCCAAGGCGTCCGAGCGGCAGTCGATCGAGCTGTTGCGGGACTTGCAGCTGCCGGGGACCAACGGCAATTCCGTGCCGCTCGCTGCCGTCGCAAGCTTCCGCTACGAAATGGAACAGCCGGTCGTCTGGCGCCGGTCACGCTTGCCGACGCTGACCGTCAAGGCCGGCATTCGCGATGCGACACAGCCGGCGACGATCGTTGCGCAACTATCCAAGGACGTGAACGCTTTTGCCGAAAAACTGCCGCCCGGATACAAGATCGAGGTCGGTGGCAGCGTCGAGGAAAGTGGCAAGAGCCAGGCGCCGATCGCCGCCGTTGTACCGCTGATGCTGTTTGTGATGGCGACGATCCTGATGATCCAGCTGCAGAGTTTTTCGCGACTGTTCCTCGTCTTTGCCGTGGCGCCACTGGCGTTGATCGGGGTGGTGGCGGCGCTGCTATCCAGTAATTCGCCGATGGGTTTTGTCGCTATTCTCGGCATTTTGGCGCTGATCGGCATTCTCATTAGAAACTCGGTGATCCTGGTGGTGCAGATCGAACATCTGCGCACCGAAGGTATAGCGCCGTGGCAGGCGGTGCAGGAGGCGACCGAACACCGGATGCGGCCGATCATGCTGACGGCTGCTGCAGCCAGCCTGGCTTTGATCCCGATTGCGCGGGAAATCTTCTGGGGACCGATGGCCTATGCGATGATGGGCGGCATCATCGTCGGTACCGTCTTGACGCTGCTCTTCCTGCCGGCGCTCTACCTCGCCTGGTTCCGCATCAAGCCGCCGGAAACGACGGAGGAAGTCACGCTCGAAGGATCGGCGGTCGCGACCACGGATGACGCTGTGCCGGTTTAGGATTGTCACCATTGGATGATGGAGTTGGCGTTTGGCACATATTGAACTCCGTCATCCTCACCCTTGTGGTGGGGATCCAGCAGCGCCGCGTCTGCGGCGGCAAAGACTCTTGGTTCCGTGAAAATAGTTCTCTCACCGCGCGGACGCGCGGTGATTGCATCCCCGCCACGGGGGCGAGGATGACGGAGGAGAAAGGCCTTGCCGTGGATGGAGATCATCTGAGGTTCTGTTCCTCCCGCGTCCTACAGCATCACCACCGTCAGCTCCGTCTTGTCATAATTGAAATCGAGCGGCGTGGTTCCGGTGTGCTCCAGCACGAGCCAGTCGTTGGCGTTGAGGATCACCATGCCGATGGCACAATTGCTATAGGATGCAGAGGCAGCGTCGTTGTCGTTGATGCTGGTAACGACCGTCGTGCCATTGACCTTGACGGTGACGGAAAAAGCGCCAGCCGGATTGGCTTCGACGCCAAGGCAGATGAGATAGGGGCCTGCGACCGGCACGATCAGGCGGCTGCCACCGCCTGCAACGACAACGCCCAGCGTGAAACCGCCCTGGTTGACGCTCAAGGTGGAAAAGCCGGTTTGCGAGCCGGAGGCCGGTGTCACTACACCACCGCCGCGCGTCGCGCGCACCAATGGCCGCTGCGGCATGCTGACCTCTCCCTGTCCGGTGATACTCAGCGCTGATTTCCAAGTAGCGCCATCGGCACTGACCTTGATGGCAAATTCATCCGATCCGGTGAGCCCCATTTCGGCACGGCCGGACCAGCCTGTCTGGAACAGCAGGCTTGCCGTGTCGGTCGCCGCTGCCTTGTTGACCTTGATCTGATGTCCGTTGCCATTATGGGTCAGCAAGGTGGCAGCTGCGGCGACAGCGAGCCGGTTGGTACTGTCGGCGGTGGTATTGATACCCAGAAACGCCGGCGTGCCGATCGCATCGAAGACGGCCCAGTCGCTGCCGTTGTGAACTTTCAAGCGGTCCTCGGCCGCAAACCAGCCGCGCCAGCCGTCCTTGGGCGTGATGAAGATCCAGTCACCGTCCTGGCGGAAGGCAAGCTTGCCGCTCTCTCCCACCCAGGCGGCGACCGGGGACGCCGTGACATTGAAACACGTTCCTTCCTGCGGATCGGACGGCGGGGTCGAGAGCGAAGCGGTGATCGTTAATTGGGTCAGTGCGTCGAGGCGCTGCAGGGCTTCATTGTGAGTGACATGCTTTTGCGCCTGCGACGGCAGGATGTAGGGCAGTTCCAGGTTGGCGGTTGTTTCGCTCATCGGGTCCGTTCTCCTTTGCGGGTGAGGAGAAGGGTAGCCGCTGATGAAGCACAGGGGACGCGGACGGTACTGTGCCGTTGTTTCAAAAGGGAAATCGATGCGGTTGATGCCCGTTTATTCCCGGGCGCCAACAGGATCGTATATCCTCGCGCATCCGGTCATGTCCTGGATCGGAACGGTTCCGTCCGCGAAGGCAGCGCCGGGACGTCAAAATGATCCGGCCGTTTTCCGCTTTTGGCGCGCTGGGCCATCATTTCGTAGGCGGTTTCGAGATGACGGCAGAAGCGCTCGGAATCGAACAGTGGCGCTTGGAAACGATTGCCATCGAGAGCCTGCCTTATTGCTGCAAGGCGCTGCGAATCAGTGGCAAGCTGCACCGCGAGTGCGACGAAATTGTCATCATTATCGGCCGCCAGCTCCTCAAGTTCCGCAGCGCGCAGCAGGCTTTCGGAAACCCGCGACGCGAAGTTGCGGCCTTTGACCGTGACAACCGGCAGCCCCGCCCACAGCTTGTCCGAGGTGGTCGTATGGCCGTTGCAGGGGAAGGTGTCGAGTGCCAGATCGGCGGCCTGAAGCCGCGCTATATGGTCGGTGTAGGCCGCGGCGGCCGTAAAGACCAGTCTGTCCGGGGCGACACCCAGCTGTTCGAAACGGCGAGAGACGTTGATCTGCATGGCTTGGCTTGTGCACATCAACCACAATACGGCGTTCGGTGTCTGGACGAGAATGCGCGCCCACAATGCAATCGTCCTGCGGCTGATCTTGGCGGCCGCATTGAAGGACGCAAAGACGAAAGCCTTTTCCGGAAGGCCCAAATCGGCTCGGTTCACTGGCAAGGGCAGGGCGCGTGTTTCGGGATCGTTTGGCTGATAGCTTTCCGGCAGGCGGCAGAATTTCTCGCGATAGAACGGTTTGGAACTGTCCGGTATGACGATGGCATCGCCGATCACATAGTCGAGATCGATATCGACGACACTGCCGGGGAAGCCAAGCCATGTCGCCTGAACGGGTGCTGCGCCGTGATTGAGGATCGTCACGCGGGAATGCGCGGTATGTCCTTTTAGATCGATGAGGATATCGATGTTGCGGTCGCGGATTTTGGCGGCGGCTTGCGCGTCCGTCAGACCATTGAGATCAACAATCCTGCCCCAGTGCTGCCGGGCTGCGTTTGCTGCTGGGCTTGCCGTCAGCCTCGGCGGCGTATGGCAAAAGAGGGTAACATCGAAGCGTTCTGGATCGTGCCCTATCAGGACGTTGCCGAGCAGGCGCATGGTTGCGTGCGCGTCGAAGAAATCAGCCGAGAGATAACCGATCCTGATCTTTTCGCCCCAGACGTGCTTTCTGGCGTGGCGTTGGGCGGTGACCGTGGGGCTGAGTGGTCCGATTGTTTCGGAGTTGCGTGCCAGCCGGTTGAAGGATTCGTTGTCGCACCAGTGAATGATGTCGTGGGGCGTTTCCTGCGCCACCCATTCGGACCGGCCTTGCCACTTGGCGGGCGAGATCAGGCTGTCCTCCTCGTCCAGGACATCATAATCGCAAAATTCGCGGGCGAGACTCACCACCGCATTGCGATAAACCATGTTCTTCGGATGCAGCTTGCGGAGCTTGCGCAACAGGATCAGCGAACGGACATCCCAGCGGTTGGCACCGACGAGCTCAAGCGCCAATTCCAGATGCTCGGACTTTTCGCTGGCGATCAGCTGGTATTTCAGTTGTTCGACCACAGCGGTGTCGCGGGAGCGCTGCAGCAGTTTGATCAGTAGAAAAAGGTTGTCCGGGTCTTCCGGCTGGATCTGATGGGCACGCATGCTGCAGATCAGCGCATCGTCATCGCGGCCATTGTCAGCGTAAAGCCGGGCCGCGCGGCAAAAATGGGAAAAGCTATCGGCGCTGCCCAGGCCTGCGGCATGCTGGAAGAACTCGGCGGCCTCAGTGCCCATGCCAAGCTTTGCCAGTGTTTGCCCAAGCAAGCAGATGACCGCCTCGTCGGCGCCGCCTTCAGCCGTCAGGAGGTGGTTGAGATGGGTGAGAGCAAGATTGTAATCGCCGCCGGCATATGCCGCGCGCGCCTGAACCAGATTGCCACTCATAAGAACCCCATCGCCCATCGTTATGGACGGGGTTCTATCAGCCAAAACCGGAGCGGGGCTGACGGTCAGTCCTTGCCGCGCGAGACGAAAAAGGGATTGGCGAAATCGACGTCGGACATCTGGTTGCGTTTGCCGTAGACGAGCGGATTGCCATCCATGGTCAAGGTCTCGCCGCCGGCTGCGCGCAGAACCGCGTCACCTGCTGCGGTATCCCATTCCATTGTCCGGCTCAGACGCGGATAGATATCGGCGAGACCCTCGGCGAGAAGGCAGAATTTCAGGGAAGAACCGATCGATTCGTAATCGGTGATGCCGTGTTCGGCGAGATAGGCCATGGTTTCCTGGCTGTTGTGCGAGCGGCTGGCCAGTGCCACCAAGCGGTCGCCACGGCTGCGGCAGCCAATTATGGTTGGCGGGCCGATATCGTGCTGGCCGGAAACCACGGATTTCTTTGCCTTGTTGCGGGTGGCGGCATAGAGAATGCCGATTGCCGGTGCGTAGACGACGCCGACGACCGGCTCGCCCTTTTCGATCAGCGCGATATTGACGGTGAAGTCGTCGTTGCGGCCGACAAATTCCTTGGTACCATCGAGCGGATCGACAAGGAAGAATGACTGGCCCTCGATATCGGGGATATGGCCGGCGGCGACGGCTTCTTCAGCGACCACGGGGATATCAGGAAATGCGACGGCCAGAATGTCGAGAATGATCTTTTCGGCGCTCTCGTCGGCATCGGTAACGGGGGAACAGTCGGCCTTGTAGCTGACTTCCGGTCCGGCATGATAGACGTCGAGGATCGCTTTCCCCGCCGCCACCGCCGCCGCTTCCAGAATGTCGAGCATCTGTGCTTCCTGCGCCTTCCTGCCGTCCACGACCGTGGTCTCCAGATTCCCCTCAGACGTTGAATTCCAACATCCGGAACGAGCATTATACATCCGCATCCCTTACCGGTCTTTTCAAGATTCGCGCGTGAAATTTTCTCGACTGTGCTGCATTTGGTACTGTTTCCCATGTTCTGTTCGGATAGAGGTGCGACAGCGCGGCGCATTTGGCCGGTCTTTGCCAGGGTAGTCTTTGCGCTCGCCCCGGCATATGCAAATGTGCGTTGCAACATGGTTAGGATGAGTTGGGACTGGCATGCGGTATTCGGCATTTTCCATCGTCAGACAAGCGCTGACGGGCAACGTCAACTGGAAGCCGGCCTGGCGTCAGCCGGAGCCCAAGCCTTTCTACGATGTGATCATCGTCGGCGGTGGCGGACATGGGCTGGCGACGGCCTATTATCTCGCCAAGGAATTCGGCCTGAAGAACATCGCGGTGCTGGAAAAGGGCTATCTCGGCTCCGGCAATGTCGGCCGCAACACCACCATCGTGCGCTCCAACTACATGCTGCCCGGCAACGAGCCGTTTTACGAGTTTTCGATGAAGCTCTGGGAAGGCATGGAGCAGGAACTCAACTACAATGCCATGCTCTCGCAGCGCGGTATCATCAATCTCTACCATAATGATGGTCAGCGCGACGCCTATATTCGGCGCGGCAACGCCATGTGGATGGAGGGCGTTCCGGCCGAGCTGCTGGATCGCGCCGCCTTGAAGAAGATGCTGCCCTTTCTCAATTTCGATCATGCCCGGTTTCCGATCATGGGCGGTCTGTTGCAGAAGCGCGGCGGCACGGCGCGTCACGATGCCGTCGCCTGGGGCTATGCCCGCGCCGCCGACCGTCTTAGCGTCGATCTCATCCAGAACTGCGAGGTCACCGGCATTCGCCGCGAAAACGGCGTGGTGACCGGCGTCGAGACATCCAGGGGTTCCATCGGCTGCGGCAAGCTTGGGCTTGCGGCGGCCGGCAATACCTCGCGCGTCGGGCAGATGGCGGACCTGAAGCTGCCGATCGAAAGCCATGTGCTGCAGGCCTTCGTCACCGAGGGGCTGAAGCCGGCCATCGATCATGTCATCACCTATGGCGCAGGGCATTTTTACATCTCCCAGTCGGACAAGGGCGGCCTGGTCTTCGGGGCCGAGATCGACGGCTATAATTCCTATGCCCAGCGCGGCAATCTGGCGACGGTCGAGCATGTCATGGAAGAGGGCGTGACGATGATCCCCGGCCTGTCGCGCGTGCGCGTGCTGCGCTCCTGGGGCGGGGTGATGGACATGAGCATGGACGGCTCGCCGATCATCAGCCACACACCGATCGACAATCTCTACCTGAACTGCGGCTGGTGCTACGGCGGCTTCAAGGCAACGCCGGCCTCCGGCTTTTGTTTTGCGCATCTGATCGCAAAGAACGAAACCCACCCGGTCGCCCGTTTCCTGCGCCTCGACCGCTTCGAGCGCGGCTATCCCATCGACGAACAAGGCGCTGGCCCCCAGCCCAACCTGCATTGAGACCTGAAAGTATGGTGAGCCTCATTCACTGCCCGCATTGCGGCATCCGGCCGAAGGAAGAGTTTTCGATCCGTGGCGACGCGTCGCTGGTCCGCCCCGATCCGGAAGCCTCGGACGAAGCCTGGCACGAATACGTCCATATCCGCAGCAACCCGCGCGGACGCTACCGCGAACACTGGCAGCACGTGGCCGGCTGTAGGCGCTGGCTGGTGGTCGAGCGCGATACATTCACCCACGAGGTGTTTTCCGTCACGGATGCGGCGTCTGATGCGCGGGAGGCTGGCCGATGACAGCCCATCGCCTCGTCTCCGGCGGTCTGGTCGATCGCAACGCGCCGCTCGATTTCCGGTTCGATGGCCGGAATCTGACGGGAATTGCCGGTGATACACTCGCCTCTGCGCTGCTTGCCAGTGATCAGCTTCTGGTCGGCCGCAGCTTCAAATATCACCGGCCGCGCGGCATCGTCACAGCCGGACCTTCGGAGCCGAATGCGTTGGTGACCATCGGCAACGGCGCCAGCAGCGACCCGAACACCAAGGCGACTGTCGCCGAACTCTATTCCGGGCTCGATGCCCGCAGCCAGAACCGTTTTCCGTCGCTGAAACATGATTTTGGCGCGATAAACGGCGTGTTGTCGCCGTTCCTCGGTGCCGGTTTCTACTACAAGACGTTCATGTGGCCGGCGGCCTTCTGGGAGAAGGTTTACGAGCCGATCATCCGCAAGGCGGCAGGGCTTGGGCGCGCGGTCCTGGAGAGAGATCCGCAATCCTATGAAAAATGCTGGGCGCATTGTGACGTGCTGGTTGTCGGCTCCGGGCCGACGGGACTGATGGCGGCATTGACGGCCGGCCGTGCAGGCTTGCGGGTTATCCTTGCAGACGAGGATTTCAGGCTGGGCGGCTCGCTGCTGGCTGAAACGGCGCGTATCGATGATGTCGCCGCACCGGATTTTGCCGAAACGGCGTTGGCGGAACTGCGATCCCTGCCGAACGTGACGATGATGCCGCGCACCACCGTTTTCGGCTGGTACGACGACAACGTCTTTGGCGCGGTTGAGCGGGTGCAGAAGCATCTGGCCTTGCCGCAGGCGAAACTTCCGGTCGAGCGGCTCTGGCGTATCGTTGCCAAGCGGGCGCTGCTGGCGACCGGTGCCGAGGAACGGCCGCTGGTTTTTGGTGGCAATGACAGGCCGGGCGTGATGATGGCGGGTGCGATGCGCACCTATGCCAATCGTTTCGGCGTTGCCGCCGGCAAGTCGGTGGCGATCTTCACCAATGGCAGCGCCGGTTACCGCACGGCTGCCGATCTCGTCGCGCATGGTGTGGACATTGCCGCCATCATCGACAGCCGCGCGGATGTTTCCGATGTCGGGCCGGATGGTGTTCGTGTCATTCATTCGGCCTCCGTGATCGATACGAAAGGACGCCAGCGCGTCTCCGGTGCCGTCATCGAACGCTCGGGCTTCGAGCAGACGATTGCCTGCGATGCGATTGGTATGTCTGGTGGCTGGAACCCGGTTATTCATCTTGCCTGCCAGCGCGGTGCCAAGGCCCTCTGGTCGGCGGAGTTGCAAACGTTCCTGGCGCCGGATGTGGGCAACAGTCTTGTTGTCGCCGGTGCGGCGGCGGGACGCTACACCTTGGCCGGCTGTCTCAAGGACGGTGCGGACAAGGCCGCGGCCATCGCCGCCGATCTCGGGTTTTCGGCCGTTTCCCACACGGCACCCGCCGTGGAAGGCGAAATCGATCCCTCGTTTACGGCCCTGTGGTATTCACCGGGCGCGAAGGCAAAGGCCTTTGTCGATTTTCAGAACGATGTCCATGTCAAGGATATCGGGCTTGCGCTCCGCGAGGGCTTTGGCCATGTCGAGCATGCCAAGCGCTACACCACAAACGGCATGGCGACTGATCAAGGCAAGCTGTCCGGCATCAATGCCACGGGTCTCCTGGCTGCCATGCAGGGCATCAGCCCGGCCGATGTCGGCACCACCACCTTCCGGCCATTCTATACGCCGGTTGCCTTCGGGGCTCTGGCCGGCACATCGCGCGATGAGCACGCAGCTCCGGTGCGCAAATCGCCGCTCCATGGTTGGGCGCAGAGAAATGGCGCAATCTTCGTCGATTCCGGCCTCTGGTTTCGACCGGCCTATTTTCCGCATGGCGGAGAAAAGACCTGGCGTGAAAGCGCGGATCGCGAAGTCCGCAACGTCCGCGAGAATGTCGGCCTATGTGATGTTTCGACGCTCGGCAAGATCGAGATTTTCGGACCGGATGCAGCGGAATTCCTCAATCGCCTCTATTGCAATCCATTTCTGAAACTGCCGGTCGGCAAGGCACGTTATGGGTTGATGCTGCGCGAGGACGGCATGGTCTATGACGATGGTACCACCAGCCGCCTGTCGCCTGAACATTTCGTCTTGACCACGACCACGGCGCTGGCCGGTGGGGTGATGTCCCATATGGAATATTGCGCACAGGTGCTGTGGCCAGAGCTCAAGGTCCGCTTCTGTTCCTCGACCGATCAGTGGGCGCAGATGGCGATTGCCGGACCCAAAGCCCGGCTGGTGATGCAGGCTCTTGTCGAGGACGATATTTCCGACGCGGCGTTCCCGTTTCTTGCTGCCGGGATCGTCTCGCTGAAGGGCGGCGTCAAGGCGCGGCTGTTCCGGATCTCGTTTTCCGGCGAACTGGCCTATGAACTGGCCGTGCCTGCGGGGCTTGGTGATGCCGTTGCCGATGCCATCATGGAAGAGGGCAGGGCATATGGAATTTGTGCTTACGGGCTGGAAGCGCTGAATGTGCTGCGCATCGAAAAGGGCCATGTCACCCATGCCGAATTCGATGGCCGCGTGACGCCCGATGATGCGGGCTTCGGGCGCATGGTTTCGGCGCAGAAACCGGACTTCATCGGCAAGCGGCTTTCGACCCGCTACGGGCTCACCGCCGCCGACCGCATGCAGATGGTCGGGCTGAAGCCGGTGGAGGCGGACCAGCATATGCGCGCCGGTGCGCATCTGCTGCGTGAGGGCGCAAAACCCTCGACGCTGAACGATCAGGGCTATGTTAGTTCCGCCTGCTTCTCGCCTACGCTCGGGCACGACATTGCCCTTGCCTTCCTGAAATCGGGCCGCGAGCGCTATGGCGAGCGTATCGTCGTCTGGGACAAGCTGGCGGGTGCCGAAGTGGTGGCGGAGGTCTGCAACCCGGTCTTCGTCGATCCCGGCAACACAAAGCTGAACTCCTGATGTGGATGCGGACATGACCAGAACCTACATTTCCCACCATCCCCTCGACGGCCTGTTGCCGCTGGAGCCCGGTATCCGCGCGGTCGACCATCTGGATGTTCCGCGTGCCGTCGCCATCTCCTCTGTCATGGCGATGGACGGCGAGGAGGCATCGGTGACGGCCGGATTGGCCGCATCGGGCGATGTATCCGTCCGGTTTGCCGGACCCGGCGAATGGCTGGCCCTGTCGCAGTTGGAAACGCCGGAGGGCTTGCACCGCAACTTGTCATTGCTGCTGGCCGAGACGGCCTATGTCTTCGACCAGAGCGACGGCCGCGTCGTTTTCAGGCTGTCAGGCCCCAATGTCCGGCGCATCCTTGCTAAGGGCATTGCCACGGATCTGTATCCCGCCGCCTTTGAGATCGGCACGTCATCGAATGCTCTTTGCGGCCATATCGGCGTCAATCTGGCCCGCACCGGCGAAAATGAGTTCGAATTGATCGTCATGCGCAGCTTTGCTGCAGCACTCTTTGACGATCTGCGCGTGATGGGGCGGGAGTTCGATCTGTCCGCCGGTTTCTCCACGCCAGGGTAAATGCGCCATCGCGTGACGCTTTTATGGCGCGGTTGAAGTGGCCGATGGCGGGAATGGGCAAGACCTGTTCGCAGGGATATCTTTAACCGGCGCTACTTTGCCGGTACGGTTTCGAAAGCCAAGAATTCGCTTCATTGAGCGGGACGTTTTTTGCAAGCGGTCCCGAAACCGGAGAATACCCATGAAAAGCCATGCCAGGGTCGTCGTTATCGGCGGCGGCGTCGTCGGTTGTTCGATCCTTTATCACCTGACGAAATTCGGCTGGACCGATGTGGTTCTTCTGGAGCGTTCGGAGCTGACTTCCGGCTCGACCTGGCATGCGGCCGGCGGCATGCACACGATCAATGGCGATCCGAACGTCGCCAAGCTGCAGAAATATACGGTCGAGCTCTACAAGGAAATTCAGGAATATTCCGGCCAGGATATTGGTCTGCACATGACCTCCGGCATGATGCTGGCGGCGACCAAGGAACGGTTCGACTGGATGAAGTCGATTCTCGCGAAGGGCCGCTACATGGGCCTGGATGCCGAGCTTCTGTCTCCGAAGGAAGCGCACGAGCTGATGCCGCTTCTCGATCCCACGCAGTTCGTCGGTGCCGTGTTCGATCCGGTCGAAGGCCATCTCGATCCCTATGGCACCACCCATGCCTATGCCAAATCCGCCAAGAAGAACGGAGCGGATATCTACCTGCACACCAAGGTGGAAGACCTTGTCCAGCGGGAAGACGGCACCTGGCGGGTCATCACCAACAAGGGCGAGATCATCGCCGAGCACGTCGTTAACGCCGCCGGTCTGTGGGCGCGCGAAGTCGGGCGGTTGACGGGGCTTGAGCTTCCGGTTCTTGCCATGGAGCATATGTATCTCATCACCGAGGATATGCCGGAGGTGATCGAATTCAACCAGACGCGCGGCAAGGAGCTGATGCACTGCGTCGATTTCGATGGCGAGATCTATCTGCGCCAGGAACGCAACGGCATGCTGATGGGCACCTATGAAAAGGCCTGCCGTCCGTGGTCGCCGATCACCACGCCGTGGGATTTCGGCCATGAACTGCTGGCCGAAGATATAGAGCGCATTACGCCCGAACTCGAAGTCGGCTTCCGCCACTTCCCGGCCTTCAACAATGCCGGCATCAAGAAGATCATCAACGGCCCCTTCACCTTCTCGCCGGACGGCAATCCGCTGGTCGGTCCGGTGCGCGGGTTGACCAATTACTGGTCTGCCTGCGCCGTTATGGCCGGCTTCAGCCAGGGCGGCGGCGTCGGTCTCGCCCTTGCCAACTGGATCATCTACGGCGATCCGGGTTTCGATGTCTTTGCCATGGACGTTTCGCGCTACGGCGATTTCGCCACGCTCGGCTTTACCAATGCCAAGGTACGCGAAAACTATTCCCGCCGCTTCTCTATCCGCTATCCGAACGAGGAACTGCCGGGTGCACGCCCGTTCCTGACCACGCCGATCTACGATAAGCTGAAGGACGCCGGTGCCGTGTTCGGTGCTTCCTACGGTCTCGAATCACCGCTGTGGTTTGCGCCGAAGGGCGAAGAGGACAAATTCTCCTGGCGCCGCTCCAACGACTTCGATGTCGTCGGCGCCGAAGCCCGGGCAGTGCGCGACAGTGTCGGTCTGATGGAAACATCCGGCTTTGCCAAATACACGATCACCGGAAGCGGCGCGGAAGCCTGGCTCGACCGGATGCTGACCTGCCGCATTCCGGCCAAGGGCCGCATGTCGCTGGCGCCAATGTTGAAGGACGACGGCAAGCTGATCGGCGATTTCACTTTGGCAAAGCTCGGCGAGGGGGATTTCCTGCTCATCGGCTCAGGGATCGCCGAAGACTATCACATGCGCTGGTTCGAAAGCCATTTGCCGAAGGACGGCTCGGTGACGCTGAAAGCGTTGAACCTGCAGCTGGTCGGCCTGTCGATTGCCGGACCCAATTCCCGTGCACTGATCTCCAAGCTGACGCATCTCGACATGTCCGACGAAGCGTTCGCCTTCATGGATATCCGCCGCATGGATCTCGGCATGGCGCCGGCGATCGTCGGCCGTGTCAGCTACACGGGCGATCTCGGCTATGAAATCTGGATGAAGCCGGAATATCAGCGCTATCTCTTTGACCTGATCATGGAGGCCGGTGCCGAATTTTCCATCAAGCCGTTCGGCCTGCGGGCGCTCAACGCCCTGCGGGTCGAAAAATCGTTCGGCAGCTGGTCGCGCGAATATCGTCCGCTTTACGGTCCGTTCGAGGCAGGGCTCGGGCGATTCGTTGCGCTGAAGAAGGATGCCGACTTCATCGGCAAGCAGGCGGCAGCAAAGGAAAAGGCCGAAGGCGGCACCTTGCGGCTCAGAACCTTCATCATCGACGCCAAGGATGCCGACGTTATCGGCGACGAGCCGATCTCGCTGAACGGCAAGGTCTGTGGTTGGGTGACCTCAGGTGGCTACGCCCATGCCTCCGGCGTTTCGGTCGCGATCGGCTATGTGCCGAAGGAGGTTGCGGACGAAGCCGAGGGGTGGCAAATTGAATTGCTGGGCGAAATGCTGTCGGCCCGGTTGCAGGCCCAGCCGCTTTTCGATGCCAACGGTTCGCGCATGCGGTCCTGACAGGCTCGATTGTGATCGCGACCTTTCGTAGGCCGAGTTGGCGGCTGAACGGGCCCGCCGGGGCTTAGCTATGTTTAACCGTAGAATTCACGGTCTGATGCCCAAAAATAGGGCCTAAACTGCACTATTTTTGTTTTTTCGACTGTTTAAGCGTCAATATCACTAAAATGGGAAAGAAAATCAGGAAAGCATCATTTTACGCTTCACTTTTGGTCTGAAAGCATTATGGAATCCTCTATCGAAAAGGCTCAGAAAGAGCCACGAAAAGAAGAGGTCTGACCTACTAGGATCAGACCCGGGGGATATTGATGGAGTATTTTGTCCAGCAGCTCGTCAATGGGCTGACTCTTGGCTCGATTTACGGTTTGATTGCCATTGGTTATACAATGGTTTACGGCATTATCGGCATGGTGAACTTCGCTCACGGCGATATCTTCATGCTTGGCGGTTTCGCAGCACTCATTGTTTACCTCGTTCTTGTGGGTTTGTTCGGCGGTATACCGATCGCACTGGCCCTGTTCATCATGATCATCGTCGCAATGGTGATGACCGGGTTGTGGAACTGGGTCATCGAGAAGATGGCTTACCGCCCGTTGCGCGGCTCGTTCCGCCTCGCGCCACTGATCACCGCGATCGGCATGTCCATCGCACTGTCGAACTTCATTCAGGTGACGCAAGGCCCGCGTAACAAGCCGATCCCGTCCATGGTATCGTCGGTTTACGATGTGTTCGGCATCTCGATATCGCTGAAGCAGATCATCATCGTGGTGGTGACGGCGGTTCTGCTGACGATCTTCTGGTACATCGTCAATCATACGCCGCTTGGCCGCGCTCAGCGGGCAACCGAGCAAGACCGCAAGATGGCCGCGCTGCTTGGCATCGATGTCGACAAGACCATCTCGATCACTTTCATCATGGGCGCGGCACTGGCTGCTGTCGCCGGCACCATGTACCTGATGTACTATGGCGTCATCGTCTTCACTGACGGCTTCACGCCGGGCGTCAAGGCTTTCACGGCTGCTGTTCTGGGTGGCATCGGCTCTCTGCCGGGTGCTGTGCTGGGTGGCCTGATGATCGGTCTGATCGAGTCGCTGTGGTCGGCTTACTTCACCATCGACTACAAGGATGTTGCGACATTCTCGATCCTCGCCATCGTGCTGATTTTCAAGCCGTCTGGTATTCTGGGTCGGCCGGAAGTCGAGAAGGTATAATTTCATGGCAAACATTACCAACACACCTGAGAGCGCCGGCAGCAACCTGATGGCGCGGGCTCTGCGTGAGGCTTTTTATGCTGGCCTCGTTGCGCTCGGTCTCTTCGTGCTCTTCGTCGGCCTGAAGACTGACCAGAACATCCTGAACGAGCTAATCCTCGTGCAACGCTGGGGATTGCTCGCAATCTTCGTCGTCATCGCCGCAGCCGGCCGTTTCCTGGCGGTCGCCTATATCCGCCCGTTTCTGGCTCGCCAGAAGGTAACGAATGCCGTCACCGGCCTTCTTCCCGACAGCGTTGCCACGCGTTTCTTTCGCATGCCAATAGTCGTCGTGGCGGCAGTGATTGCCATTTTGTTGATGTTCACTGGGACCGCGATCACAGCAGCTTTGCCTGCCGTGCTCGCTCCTTGGGTCACGATGATCCGTGCGCTGGCGATCATCTACGTGCTGGCGTTCGGCTTCTTCTATTTTCGGGTCTATATAGCTGCGCATTTCAGCATGTTGGCCATCATTGCCCTTATTTTCTACCCGCCGGTCATGGTGTACTTCTTCGGTTATCAAGGGTCGCTGAAGTATGTCGATAACTTCGGCATCCAGATCCTGATCTACGTGATGCTGGCCTGGGGCTTGAACATCGTCGTCGGGCTGGCTGGCCTGCTCGATCTCGGTTATGTCGCCTTCTATGCCGTTGGTGCCTATTCCTACGCATTGCTGTCATCTTACTTCGGCCTGTCCTTCTGGGTTCTGCTGCCGATGGCCGGCATCTTTGCCGCCCTCTGGGGCATTGTCCTCGGCTTCCCGGTCCTGCGCCTCAAGGGCGACTACCTGGCGATCGTGACGCTCGCCTTCGGGGAAATCATCCGGTTGGTTCTGATCAACTGGACTGCCGTAACCAAGGGTACCTTTGGTATCTCGGGTATTGCCAAGGCCTCGGTCTTTGGCATCTGGTCGTTCGATGTCAGTGCGGCGAACAACTTCGCCAAGGTCTTCGGCCTGCCGATGTCTTCATCCTACTACAAGATCTTCCTGTTCTATCTGATCCTGGCGCTCTGCCTGTTGACGGCCTTCGTCACCATCCGCCTGCGCCGCATGCCGATCGGCCGTGCCTGGGAAGCCTTGCGCGAAGACGAGATCGCCTGCCGATCGCTGGGCATCAATACGGTGACGACCAAGTTGACCGCATTTGCCACGGGCGCCATGTTCGGCGGCTTCGCGGGCTCTTTCTTCGCTGTCCGCCAGGGCTTCGTATCGCCGGAAAGCTTCGTCTTCCTCGAATCGGCCATCATCCTCGCCATCGTCGTTCTCGGCGGCATGGGTTCGCTGGTCGGCATCGCGGTTGCAGCGACGGTGATGATCGGTGGTACCGAACTGCTGCGCGAAATGACGATATTGAAGCAAATCTTCGGCCCGGATTTCACGCCGGAACTCTATCGCATGCTGATCTTCGGCCTGGCTATGATCATCGTCATGGTCTGGAAGCCCCGCGGTTTCGTCGGCACACGTGAACCCACGGCCTTCCTGCGCGAACGCAAGAGTGTGTCCGGCAGCTTTACCAAGGAAGGGCACGGCTGATGGCCCTTGAGACAGACACAATGACGAAAGATCCCATTCTCAAAGTCGACCATTTGTCGATGCGCTTCGGCGGCCTGATGGCCATCAACGATCTGTCGTTCGAAGCCTATCGCGGCGACATCACCGCACTGATCGGCCCGAACGGCGCCGGCAAGACTACGGTATTCAACTGCATCACCGGCTTCTACAAGCCGACGATGGGCATGATCACGATGCGGCAGAAGGCGGGCAAGGAATATCTGCTCGAACGCATGTCGGATTTCGAGGTCAACCGCGACGCCAAGGTGGCCCGTACCTTCCAGAACATCCGGCTTTTCTCGGGCCTGACGGTGCTGGAAAACCTTCTGGTCGCGCAGCACAACAAGCTGATGCTGGCCTCGGGCTATACCATCCTCGGCCTGTTGGGTTTTCCGACCTACAAGAAGGCGGCAGCGCAGTCGATCGAGCAGGCAAAATACTGGCTGGACAAGGCAAACCTGACCGACCGGGCCGACGATCCGGCTGGCGATCTGCCCTACGGCGCCCAGCGCCGTCTGGAAATCGCCCGTGCCATGTGCACCGGGCCGGAGTTTCTCTGCCTTGACGAACCGGCGGCTGGCCTCAATCCACGCGAGTCGCTGGTACTCAATGAATTGTTGCGCAGCATCCGCAAGGATACGGGAACCTCGATCCTCCTGATCGAGCACGACATGTCCGTGGTCATGGAAATCTCCGACCATGTCGTCGTGCTGGAATACGGCCAGAAGATTTCGGATGGTAATCCGGACCATGTGAAACACGATCCGAAGGTTATTGCGGCCTATCTCGGTGTTGAGGATGATGAGGTCGAAGAGGTGATCGAACAGATCGAGGAAATCGCCGTCGCTGCGCCAGGAGATACGCCCAAATGAGCGATAACCTTCTGCATGTCAAAGACGTCGAAACCTATTACGGCAATATCCGGGCGCTCGGGGGCGTCGAAGTCGAAGTCAAGCGCGGCGAAATCGTCTGCATGATCGGTGCCAATGGTGCCGGCAAGTCGACGCTGATGATGACGGTCTGCGGTAGCCCGCAGGCAAGGACTGGCTCCGTGACCTTCGATGGTCAGGATATCACCCGCATGCCGACGCACGAGATTGCCCGGTTGCGGATCGCCCAATCGCCCGAAGGCCGCCGGATCTTTCCGCGCATGACGGTCTATGAAAATCTTCAGATGGGCGCGAGCCTCGACAATCTGAAATATTTCAACGAGGACGTGGAAAAGATCTTCACGCTGTTTCCTCGCCTGAAGGAGCGCCAGTCGCAGCGCGGCGGAACGCTTTCGGGCGGCGAACAGCAGATGCTGTCAATCGGCCGCGCGCTGATGGCGCGCCCGAAACTGCTGCTTCTCGACGAGCCTTCTCTTGGTCTTGCACCGCTGATCGTCAAGGGCATTTTTGCTGCGATCAAAAAGCTCAATGAAGAGGAAGGGCTGACGGTTTTCCTCGTAGAGCAGAATGCTTTCGCGGCTCTGAAGCTGTCGCACCGTGGTTACGTCATGGTCAACGGCAAGGTGACGATGAGCGGCAGCGGCAAGGAATTGCTGGCCAATCCGGAAGTGCGCGCTGCCTATCTTGAGGGCGGTCATCATTGATGGCGCTTCGGCTCATGTCAGAGGCGTCCTTGGGCCCGGGCCGGTTTGCACATCCGACATATTGGGGCGTTCGCACGCGGCTTGAAAACCGGCCGGCGCTTTGAAGGGGAGAAACGGAATGCAAGGCATTCTCTACGAAGAACCCTCGGTTCTGTACTTTTTACTGATCACCGTCGTAATGGGCGGATGGACGGCGTGGCGCACGGGAAAGAGTGCTGCCGAAGGCTGGAGCAGCTACCGGGTACTGGTGTTCTATACGCTGCTTCTGGGTGTGGCGATCCGCTTCATCCATCATGCGCTTTTTAACGGCAGCATGTTGACTTTACAGTACTATGTCGTGGACACGATCATTCTTTTGCTGTTTGCTACTGCAGGTTATCGCTACTATCGCACGAAGCAGATGACCAACAATTACTACTGGCTTTACGAGAAGGTGTCGCCCTTTTCGTGGAAGTCAAAATGATAGAGGGAACCCCGTGTCAGAGCCTTTTATGCTGACACGGAGATAAGAATACCGGCGCGATTATGGTGGGTATCGTGACTGGCTTAAAAAGGCACCCGCTCAATTTTTTTTGGGAGTAACAAGATGAAAAAGTCACTTTTGTCAGCTGTTGCGCTGACTGCAATGGTCGCTTTCAGCGGCACTGCATGGGCTGACCTGCTGGTTGGTGTTGCTGGCCCGCTGACTGGTCCGAACGCAGCTTTCGGCGCACAGCTCCAGAAGGGTGCTGAGCAGGCCGCAGCTGACATCAATGCTGCCGGCGGTATCAATGGCGAACAGATCAAGATCGTGCTCGGCGACGACGTTTCCGATCCGAAGCAGGGCGTTTCCGTTGCCAACAAGTTCGTGGCCGACGGTGTCAAGTTCGTGATCGGCCACTTCAATTCCGGCGTTTCGATCCCGGCTTCGGAAGTCTACGCTGAAAACGGCATCTTGCAGATCACTCCCGCGTCTACCAACCCGGTCTTCACCGAGCGCGGCCTGTGGAACACTTTCCGTACCTGCGGACGTGACGACCAGCAGGGCGCCGTTGCCGGTGCCTACATCGCTGCAAACTTCAAGGACGCCAAGGTTGCTGTGGTTCACGACAAGACACCTTACGGCCAGGGCCTTGCTGACCTGACCAAGGCTGCCATGAACGAAGCCGGCGTCAAGGAAGTCGTCTACGAAGGTATCACGGCTGGCGACAAGGACTTCTCGGCTCTGATCGCCAAGATGAAGGAAGCCGGCGTTTCGCTGGTTTACTACGGCGGCCTGCACACCGAAGCCGGCCTCATCATGCGCCAGATGGCTGACCAGGGCCTGAAGGCTACCCTGATGTCCGGCGACGGTATCGTCTCGAACGAACTTGCTTCGATCGCTGGCGACGCTGTGAACGGCACTCTGATGACGTTCGCTCCGGATCCGCGCAAGAACCCGGCTGCAAAGGAACTGGTTGAAAAGTTCCGTGCAAACGGCTTTGAGCCGGAAGCCTACACACTCTACTCCTACTCGGCTCTGCAGGTTATCGCTGAAGCTGCCAAGACAACCGGCGGCAACGATCCGCAGGCTGTTGCCGAGAACATCAAGGGCAAGGGTCCGTTCAAGACCGTTATCGGCGAGTTCGGCTATGACGAAAAGGGCGATATCACACGTCCTGACTATGTCATGTACACCTGGAAGAAGGGTGACGACGGCAAGTTCAGCTACTTCGAAAACGAAAAATAATCGTTTTCGGTTGAGCACCGATTGGTCCATCTGGACAGCGAAAGGCCCGGCATTGCCGGGCCTTTCTGCATTTCGCGCCGATGCGCTTAAACCGCTCAGTTTCGGGAATGGTGTTTCAACAAGACCGGCGGCTGGATTGACGCCGTTCCTATGCTAATTGTCAGCGCAATCCCCCTTTGTCCGGAGCCAGACGATGACCGAGAAACCACGCATCCTTGTGACCCGCCGCTGGCCCGATGCCGTCGAGCGTGTGCTTGCCGAGCGGTTC
Source organism: Pararhizobium sp. PWRC1-1 (assembly GCF_049897905.1). NCBI lineage: Bacteria > Pseudomonadati > Pseudomonadota > Alphaproteobacteria > Hyphomicrobiales > Rhizobiaceae > Pararhizobium > Pararhizobium sp. PWRC1-1. The sequence continues at coordinate 185,025 of NZ_JAFCXE010000011.1, forward strand.
GATGCCCATTTCAACACATCGGATGTGGCGATGAATGCCGATGCGCTCTCCAGTGCGCTGCGGTCCTTCGATGCCGTGCTCCCGACGGTGTCCGATCGCCTGCCGGCGTCGTTGTTCGAAGGCGGCAATATCCGCACGAGGATCCTTGGAAATTTTGGCGTTGGCTACAATCACATCGATATCGCGGCGGCCGAACATTACGGGATCGCCGTCACAAACACGCCGGGCGTTTTGACGGATTGCACGGCCGATATTGCCATGGCGCTGCTGCTTTCGGTGGCGCGCCGGGCAGGCGAGGGCGAGCGTCAGGTTCGTGCCGGACAATGGACCGGCTGGCGGCCGACGCACATGATCGGCACCAAGGTTACCGGAAAGACGCTGGGGATCATCGGCTTCGGTCGCATCGGTAAAGCGATGGCAAAACGCTGCCATTTCGGCTTCGACATGGACGTGGTGTTTCACAACAGGTCAAAGATCGATCCGGCGGAAGCCACCCGCTATGGTGCGCGGCAGGTGGAGACCGTCGAGGACGTGCTGGAGGCAGCGGATTTCGTCTCGCTGCACTGCCCCGGCGGTGGCGAAAACCGCCATCTGATCAATGCGCAGCGGCTGGCGGTGATGAAGCCGGGAGCGTACCTGATCAATACGGCGCGCGGCGATGTCGTCGATGAGGCAGCGCTGATCGAGGCTCTGGAAACGGGCATTATCCGGGGTGCCGGGCTGGATGTCTTCGAGGCGGAGCCGAATGTACCCGAGCGGTTGCTTGCTCTGGAAAATGTCGTTCTTCTACCGCATCTGGGCAGCGCGACCGAGGAAACGCGCACGGCCATGGGCATGAAGGTGGTGGACAATATGACCGCCTTCTTCGAAGGCCGCGAGCCGCCCGACAGGGTTGCGTGATTATTCCTGCCGCAGCGCGTTCGCCGCCTTGACGGCGGCGGACGCGCGGTTTTCGACACCGAGTTTGACGTAGATCTGTTCCAGGTGCTTGTTGACGGTGCGGGCGCTGAGGCCGAGGATTTCGCCGATATCGCGGTTGGATTTGCCCTTGGCGATCCAGAGCAGAACCTGTCCCTCGCGTACTGTCAGGGCAAAGCTTTGGCGGAGAATTTCATCGTCGCTGGTCTGGCTGACGCCGGTCAGCCGGAACAGGAACTCGTCGCCGCCGATTGCGCCGAGATAGGCGAGTTGCAGCACCGGCTGGCCATGCTGGTGGATCATCAGCGGCCCGTCCTTCGAGACGCCGTGTTTCTGCCGTTCCTGCAGCCATTGGCGGACATGGACGGCGAGCGTATCCAGCCCGTCGTCGCGCCCTGTCGCGGCATTGACGAGCCGGGTCGCCTGCGGTGTCGACCATTGGATGGTGCCATTGCTGCGCACGGCGAGCAGATGCCGTCCTGCCGCGTCCAGCGCCACGCGGGCGCTTTGCGCCGAGCGGGCATTGGCGAGATGCACCCGGATGCGGGCGCGCAACTCGTCGATATTGATCGGCTTCGACAAATAATCGACGCCGCCGGATTCCAATGCGTGGACGATATGCTCGGTTTCGGTCAATCCGGTCATGAAGATCACCGGCACCTGGGCTACGGCCGGATTTGTCTTCAGCGTCCGGCAGGTATCGAAGCCATCCATGCCGGGCATGACGGCATCCATCAGGATGACGTCGGGCGTAATGCGATCGACGACATTGATGGCGGCGTTTCCAGAGGTGGCGATCAGGACGGAGAAGCCGGATTGCTCCAGTGCGTCGGTGAGAAAACCCAGCGTCTCCGGGGAATCGTCCACGATGAGCACGATGTCGCGCGGATGCACTGCTTCATTCACCGGCCGGTCTCCCCTGTTTGTTGATGTTCTGCAGGAAGTCGGCATAGCCGGCAAGGTCGAAAGCCTGGACATAGGTCTTGACCGCGTCGGTAAACGGCTGGTTTTCCTCAAGGCGGGCGAGATCGGCGAGCTTGGCCTCGATACCGCGGACATAGCCGATTTCGCCGAGCCGGATCAGCTCCTCGACATGGGCGGCGCCCGGGGTTTTCACCGCAGCCTTGATCGTTGTTTTGACGGGTTGCTGTACCGTGTCACTATAAATCCATTCGAGTGCGAGGTGCACAGCCAGCTTGTCCTGCAACTGGCGGATATCGAAAGGCTTGGCGAGCGTATCATTGTGGCCGGTATGGCTATCGGCCGCCGTTCCGTCGCCGATATTAGCCGACAGCATGATGACCGGCGCTGTCTGGCCGTGATCGCGCAGGCGCGTCACCAGTTGCCAGCCGTTCATGCCGGGCATCGAGATATCGATGAGGAAGAGATCGGGCTTGATCCCCTCGATCAGGGTCAGGCATTCCATGCCTCCGGCCGCCGTCAGCACGACGAAATCGAGCGGCATCAGCACTTCGCGCATCAGGTCGCGATGATCCTCGTTGTCGTCGACCACGACGATGGTGCGGCGCGGGCCGGCGTAAGCGGCGATCTTGCGGATAGAGGGCAGGGAGGCGGTCGGCCGGCTGATCGCCGACAGCATCAGCCGTACCCGGAAGGTGGAGCCCTTGTCGCGCTCGCTATCGACGACGATCTCGCCGCCGAGCGTCTGGGTGAGAAGCTGGGTGATGGTCAGCCCCAGGCCAAGGCCGGGCATCGGCCGGATATGCTCGGCCTCGCCGCGCTGGAACGGCTCGAAGATCCGCGGCAGGTCGGCTTGCGAAATGCCGCGGCCGGTGTCGGAGACGGTGAAGGTCGCCACCTGGCTGCGATAGGCGACATCGAAGCGGATGGTGCCGGTATCGGTGAACTTGATGGCATTGGAGAGCAGATTGACGAGGATCTGGCGCAGGCGTTTTTCATCGGTGCGGACATATTGCGGCAGGGCGCTTGCCCGCTCGTGCTCGAAAAACAGCCCTTTGGCCTGCGCCTGCGGGCGGAACATGTCGGTGATCTGGTCGAGGAAATCCTGGATATTGATCTCGTTGGAATAGACCTGCAGGCGGCCGGCCTCGATCTTGGAAATGTCGAGAAGGCCGTCGATCAGGCCGGAAAGATGGTCGGCGCTGCGCTTGATGACCTTGATCGCCGATTGACGCGGTGCGGGGATGGTCTCGTCGCGCTCGAGGATCTGGGCATAGCCGAGCACGGCATTGAGCGGCGTACGCAGTTCGTGGCTGAGGCCGACCACATAGCGGCTCTTTGCCCTGTTGGCGGCCTCGGCGGTTTCCTTGGCATATTGCAGAGCAGCGTCGGTCTTCTTGTGCGCGGCGATTTCCTTCAGGAGCAGGGTGTTCTGCCGCGACGACTCTTCCTCGGCTACTAGCCGGCTGTCATGGGCAAGCACGTAGAACCAGCAGACGACACCCGTCACCACAGCAAAGACGAAGAAGACGACCCCGACCGTCCGGTTGATCACGGAAGCCGTTTCGGGCGAGGCGGTTCCGGTCTGGTGGGCGATCATCGCCAGGATGATGCCGATGCAGGCGACGGATAAAACCACGGCGATGCCATAGCGGCCGAGACGGGTGGACAGCGTTTCCATCACCTTTTGCGGCAGCAAGGCCTTGGCCACCACCGCTGTCTGGGCGTTGAAGCTCGCATGCGGCTTGCACATGTCGTGGCAGCGGCTATCCAGCGAGCAGCAAAGCGAACAGATCGGCGCGGAATAGGCCGGGCACCAGGCCATGTCCTCGGGCTCGAACGGATGTTCGCAGATCGAGCAGGTGACGGTCGAGAGTCTCTTCCAGCTCTGGCGCGGCTTGCGGGCAAGGTAATACTTGCCCTTCGTCGCCCAGGCGATGGCGGGGGAGACGACGAACGCGGTGATCAGCGCGATATAGGGCGCCAGCGACGCCGCCATGGCACCCATGACGCCGAAATGCGCAGTCAGCGCGATCAGTGCCGATGCCGTCATGGCGCCAACGCCGACCGGGTTGATATCGTAGAGATGGGCGCGCTTGAACTCGATATTGGGCGGCGCCAGCCCGAGCGGCTTGTTGATGAACAGATCGGCCGAGATGGTGCAGAGCCAGGACATGGCGATGATCGAGAAGATGCCGAGTGTTTCTTCCAAGAGCTTGTAGATGCCAAGTTCCATCAACAGGAGCGCAATCGCCACGTTGAACATCAGCCAGACGACGCGGCCGGGATGGCTGTGGGTGAGGCGCGAGAAGAAATTCGACCAGGCGAGCGAGCCGGCATAGGCATTCATGACGTTGATCTTCAGCTGCGACACGACGACGAAGGCGGCCATCAGCAAGAGGGCTGCGTTGTGCCAGGGGATCATGTAGCCGAAGGCGGTCAGGTACATATGGGCGGGATCGGCGGCATGCTCGACCGGCACGCCTGCGCTGAGGCACAGGACGACGAGGAACGAACCCGCCAAAAGCTTCGGTGCGCCGACGATGACCCAGCCGGCACCGGCGAGGAATACGGCAAAGCGATGGTGCAACTTACGCTGCCCCTCTGGCGGCAGGAAGCGCAAAAAATCCACCTGCTCGCCGATCTGCGCCATCAAGGCGAGGATGACGGCGGAGGCGGCGCCGAACTCCAGCAGCGAAAATGGTGCATAGGAGCCGGGCTCGCCTATCGGCTTGTGCGTGCCGGGAAAAGCAAGCCAGAGGTCGAACTTGCTCCAGTCAGCGAGCGCGATGAAAATGAAGGGCGCGACGTTGAGGATGATCCAGAACGGCTGGGTCAGAAGCTGAAATTTGCTGATCAGCCGCACGCCATGGGTGACCAGCGGAATGACCATGACGGCGCTGATGATATAGCCGATCCAGACGGGGATGCCGAGCGCCAGCTCCAGTGCCGCCGACATGATCGAGGCCTCGATGGCAAACAGCATGAAGGTGAACGAGGCATAGATCAGCGAGGTGACGGTCGAGCCTATATAGCCGAAGCTTGCGCCGCGCGTCAGGAGGTCGATATCAACACCGTGGCGGATGGCATAGCGACTGATCGGCAGGCCGACGCCGAGCATGACGAGGCTTGCGGCGAGAATGGCGATGATGGCGTTGGTGGTGCCGTAGGACAGCGTGATGGCGCCACCGATCGCCTCCAGCGCCAGGAAGGAGATCGCCCCGATCGCCGTCTGCGAGATGCGCTGCGAGGAGAATTGCCGGGCGCTCTTGGCGGTGAAGCGCAAGGCATAGTCTTCCAGCGTCTGGTTGGCGACCCAGCGATTGTATTCGCGCCGGACCGGAATGATGCGCTGGCGTGCCGTCATGCCTAATTTATATTCCCATTTTCGATATGATCAACGATTAGGCAATCTCCCCCGGCGCGCGATCTTTTGCAAGTGCGAGAATCGGATTGTCTGGGGACCGTCAGAATTGTTTGCAAAAGCGCGTTGAGCGCCGCATGCCCGCAGACAAAGGCCTCGCATCCGAGCAAAGCGGCGCGGATGTGTGCTGCAGTGCACAGTTCGCCCCGGTCACTACGTCAATTGACGTATACAGAATCCTGACCCCGCAACGGATAGTTGCCGCACGAACGGTACTCGGAAGAGCCGTCGTCAAAAGAACGAGAGGGGTTCACATCATGAAATTCAAATCCCAGATCCTGGGCGCGTTCCTGGCTGGCGCGCTCGCCACCACAGCATTTTCCAGCGTGCAGGCCGCCGAAGACACGATCAAGGTCGGCATCCTGCATTCGCTTTCCGGCACCATGGCAATCTCCGAGACGACGTTGAAAGACGCCATGCTGATGCTCATCGACGAGCAGAACAAGAAGGGTGGCCTTCTCGGCAAGAAGCTCGAAGCCGTCGTTGTCGATCCCGCATCCGACTGGCCGCTGTTTGCCGAAAAGGCCCGCGAACTGATCTCCGTCGACAAGGTTTCCGCCGTCTTCGGTTGCTGGACGTCCTCGTCGCGCAAGTCGGTGCTGCCGGTTTTCGAAGAGCTGAATTCGCTGCTGTTCTATCCGGTCCAGTACGAGGGTGAAGAATCCTCGCGCAACATCTTCTATACCGGTGCAGCTCCGAACCAGCAGGCCATCCCGGCCGTCGACTATCTGATGAACACCGAGGGCGTCGAGCGTTTCGTGCTTGAAGGCACCGATTACGTCTATCCGCGCACCACCAACAAGATCCTCGAAGCCTATCTGATCGCCAAGGGCATTCCGAAAGAAGACATCCTGATCAACTACACGCCGTTCGGTTTCTCCGACTGGCAGACGGAAGTGGCCAAGATCAAGGAATTCGGGTCTGCCGGCAAGAAGACCGCCGTCGTCTCGACCATCAACGGCGATGCCAATGTGCCGTTCTACAAGGAACTCGGCAACAAGGGCATCAAGGCAACCGACATCCCGGTCATCGCCTTCTCGGTCGGCGAAGAAGAGCTGGCCGGTCTCGACACCAAGCCGCTGGTCGGCCATCTCGCCGCCTGGAACTATTTCCAGTCCGTCGATGCACCGGCCAATGCCGAATTCATCAAGCAGTGGCATGCGTTTACCAAGAACGACAAGCGCGTCACCAACGACCCGATGGAAGCCGCCTATATCGGCTTCAATGCCTGGGTGAAGGCCGTCGAGGCTGCCGGCACGACCGACACGGACGCGGTTCTCGACACCATCATCGGCACTTCGGTTCCGAACCTTTCGGGCGGCTACTCCACCGTCATGCCGAACCATCACATCACCAAGCCGGTGCTGATCGGTGAAATCCAGGCCGACGGCCAGTTCGAAATCGTCCAGCAGACCCCTCAGGTCGTCGGCGACGAATGGTCGGACTTCCTGCCGGACTCGAAAGACCTGATCTCCGATTGGCGCAAGCCGATGTCCTGCGGCAACTTCAACGTTGCAACGGGCAAGTGCGGCGGCAAGGGCTCCTGATTTTGACGAACACCCGCTGATTTCATCAAGTTCAGCATATTCCGGCAACGGCCTGATCGCTGTTTCCCAAAATCCATTCTCATAACGTCGTGATAGAAATGCCAATACCCTCCGTCCAGACACCGTCTGGACGGAGGGACCTTCATCTCCCCTTATCTGGCATGTTTTCTGCATGGTTCAGCTGGGAACGCGGTTCCGGGTACAGGTCCTGTTCGATGTGATCGCCGGGCGAGCGGATTGCGGAAAACTTAAGCACAGCGCCGGCATCAAGCGTTCCTCGTCAATGCGCGGCTGCCCAAGCCAACGGAACAAGAAGAGCTCATGTATCGCGCCATTCAGACCTTCCTTGTTGCCCTTTGCCTGCTCGTCAGTTGCCTTGCAACGGGCCTGCGTGCGCAGGAAGATATCCGGCCGCTAGTCGATGCACTGGGTGCACCGGCCTTCCCGCAGAAGATCGGGGCAGTCAAAGCCCTTGCAGCTTCAGGCAATCCGAAAGTCGGCGGCATCCTGCAAAATCTCAGCGACGGCAAGCTTTATGCGCCGAAGACCGGTGGCACGGTTTTTCTCGAAGGCCCGTCTGACGGCGCCTATCTCGACGTGCTGACGGGGGCTGCGGTTACCGAGGTTCCCGGAAACCTCGCCAAGATCAGGCTGAACAATGGTTTGCGCGGCGCTATAGGCGCGGCCATGAGCCAGCTGACGCTGCTTAGCCCCGACCGCGCCGCCCGGCTGGCAGCGTCGCACGATCTGCTCAAGGATGCCAATCCGGACAATCTCGACCTGTTAAATTCAGCGCTGACGCAGGAAAAGGACGCCGAGGTCAAGGCGACGATGGAAGCGGCACGTGCCGTCATCCTGTTGAAGACCGATGCCAGTGCCGAAGACAAGAAAGCCGCCATCGATATGATCGCCGCGCGCGGAAACCGCGATGCCTTGACGATCCTGACGGCAGCCATGGACAATGCCCCGGACGAATTGAAGCCGTCCATCGAGCAAAGCATCAGTTCCATCAAAGGCAGCCTTGCCCTGTGGGACGTGGCGCAAAATGTCTGGTACGGACTGTCGCTCGGATCGGTGCTGCTGCTTGCGGCCATCGGTCTTGCCATCACCTTCGGCGTCATGGGCATCATCAACATGGCGCATGGCGAAATGGTCATGCTTGGCGCCTACACGACCTATGTGGTGCAGCAGACGGTCGCTTCCGTCGCCCCCGGCATCACCGATTATTCGCTGGCCTTTGCGGTTCCTGCGGCTTTCCTGTTTACCGGCCTGGTCGGTGTCTGCATCGAGCGCAGCGTCATTCGCTGGCTCTACGGCCGGCCGCTCGAAACGCTGCTTGCCACCTGGGGCATTTCGCTGATCCTGCAGCAGGCGATCCGCACCATCTTCGGCCCCACCAATCGCCAGGTCGATAATCCAAGCTGGATGTCGGGCGTCTTCGAGGTTGGCGGCCTTGCCATCACCTATAACCGTATGTGGATCATCGTCTTTTCGCTCGGTGTCTTCGTGGCGCTGCTCTTGCTGCTGAAACGCTCCAAGTTCGGCCTGCAGATGCGCGCCGTCACGCAGAACCGGCGCATGGCATCCTCGATGGGCATTCGCACACCCTGGGTCGATGCACTGACCTTCGGTCTCGGTTCCGGCATCGCCGGCATGGCGGGCGTGGCGCTCAGCCAGATCGACAATGTCTCGCCCAATCTCGGCCAGAACTACATCATCGACAGTTTCATGGTCGTGGTGTTCGGGGGCGTCGGCAATCTCTGGGGCACGCTGGTCGGCGCGCTGACGCTCGGCATCGCCAACAAGTTCCTTGAGCCCTATGCCGGCGCGGTGCTCGGCAAGATCCTCATCCTCATCTTCATCATTCTCTTCATCCAGCGGCGGCCGCGCGGCCTTTTCGCGCTCAAGGGAAGGGCGGTCGAACAATGATCACGCAAATGCTTTTCATGAGGCACGAGAAGAAGACGCTCTGGGCCGTGTTCCTGATCCTGCTTGCCGCAGCCCTTGTGCCACTCGCCAATCTCTTGATCCCCGAAGGCAGTGCTTTCCACGTACCTGGCTATCTCGTGCCGCTGCTTGGCAAGTATCTGTGCTATGCGCTTCTGGCCCTGGCGCTGGATCTCGTCTGGGGCTATTGCGGCATTCTTTCGCTCGGCCATGGCGCTTTCTTTGCGCTCGGCGGTTATGCCATGGGCATGTATCTGATGCGCCAGATCGGCGATCGTGGCGTCTATGCCAATCCGCTTCTGCCGGATTTCATGGTCTTTCTCAATTGGCAGGAATTGCCCTGGTACTGGTACGGTTTCAACCATTTCGCTTTTGCGGCGCTGATGGTTGTTCTGATGCCCGGTCTGCTTGCCTTCGTTTTCGGCTGGTTTGCCTTCCGCTCCCGCGTCACCGGCGTCTATCTGTCGATCATCACCCAGGCGATGACCTATGCGCTGCTACTCGCCTTCTTCCGCAACGAGATGGGCTTTGGCGGCAATAATGGCCTCACAGATTTCAAGGAAATCCTCGGCTTCAACGTTCAGGCGGGTGGTACGCGGGCAGCATTGTTTGCCGCAACCGCCATCGCGCTGGCGCTGGCCCTGGTTTTAAGTTCCGCCATTGTCCGCTCGAAATACGGCAAGGTGCTGGTCGGCGTCCGCGATGCCGAAAGCCGGACCCGGTTCTTGGGCTATCGTGTCGAGAACATGAAGCTGTTCATCTTCACCATCTCGGCGATGATGGCCGGTGTGGCCGGTGCGCTCTACGTGCCGCAGGTCGGCATTATCAATCCCGGCGAATTCGCCCCGGCAAACTCCATCGAAGTGGTGATCTGGACCGCGGTCGGCGGCCGCGGCACGCTGATCGGCCCGATCATCGGCGCCATTCTGGTCAATTTCGGCAAGAGCGTCTTCACCGCCGCCTTCCCGGAATTCTGGCTGTTCGCGCTCGGCGCTCTGTTTGTCGCAACGACCTTGTTCCTGCCCAAGGGCGTCGTCGGCACGGTCCAGCAGTTCATGGCCCGGCGCAAGGACCAGAAAAAGGCCGATGCTGTCGAACAGGCCTATCAGGACAAGGCCACTGCGAAAGCGGAAAGCCAGATGACGACGCTCGAACCCCAGGCTGCGGAGTAAGATCGATGGACGAAAAGACCTCCCGCAGCCTTCTCTATCTCGACGGCGTGTCGGTTTCCTTTGATGGCTTCAAGGCGCTGAATTCGCTGTCCTTCGTGGTCGAGCCCGATGAGCTCAGGGCCATCATCGGCCCGAACGGGGCCGGCAAGACGACGATGATGGACATCATCACCGGCAAGACCCGACCGGATAGTGGCCAGGTCTTCTTCAACGGTGATATCGATCTCACCAAAAAGGACGAGGCGGATATCGCCCAGCTTGGCATCGGCCGCAAATTCCAGAAGCCGACGGTGTTTGAAAGCCATACGGTCTGGGACAATATCGAGCTGGCGCTCAATCGGAAACGCGGCGTGTTCTCGACGCTGTTCTACCGCCTGACGCCTGCCGACAAGGCGCGCATCGGGGACATCCTAGAAACGGTGCGCATGACGGCGCGCAAGGACGATCTGGCCGCCAATCTCTCGCATGGGCAGAAACAGTGGCTGGAGATCGGCATGCTTTTGGCGCAGGAGCCGAAACTGCTGCTGGTCGATGAGCCGGTGGCCGGCATGACCGACGCGGAAACGGCCGAAACCGCCATCCTGCTCAAGGAAATCGCCAAGACCCGTTCGGTCGTCGTCGTCGAACACGACATGGGCTTCATTCGGGATCTCGGAGTCAAGGTGACCTGCCTTGCCGAGGGCTCGGTGCTTGCCGAAGGCTCGATCGATTTCGTCAGCAACGATCCGAAAGTGATCGAGAACTATTTGGGGCGGTGAGGATGCGTTTACCCTCCCCTTGAGGGGGAGGGTCGGCGCGAAGCGACGGGGTGGGGTGATTTTCAACGTCAAACAATGCGTCACCCCCACCCGCAGCGTTGCTGCGACCTCCTCCCTCAAGGGGGAGGTGTTACCGAGACAACGCCACCACCCCAGATCGCCGGGATGGACAGAAGGAAGAAGAGCATGCTGACCGTCGACAACATCAATCTGCATTACGGCGCGGCCCAGGCCCTTCGTGGCGTCTCCATCACTGCGCCCATGGGTAAGATCACCTGCGTGCTCGGCCGCAACGGCGTTGGCAAGACCAGCCTGTTACGCGCCATTACCGGCCAGCATGGGCCGAGCGCCGGTACCATCGCCTTCAACGGCACGGTGCTGAACGGCATGGCGCCCTATAATCGGGCCAAGCACGGTATCGGGTTCGTGCCGCAGGGCCGCGAAGTCTTTCCGCTTTTGACGGTCAAGGAAAACCTGGAATCGGGCTATGCGCCGGTGGCACGCAAGGACCGGTACATTCCCGAGGATATTTTCAACCTGTTTCCGATCCTGCGCTCGATGCTTGGCCGCCGCGGCGGAGATCTGTCGGGTGGGCAGCAGCAGCAGCTTGCGATTGGCCGGGCGCTGGTGACGCGGCCGAAAATTCTGGTTCTGGACGAGCCGACCGAAGGCATCCAGCCCTCGATCATCAAGGATATCGGCCGGGCGATCCAGTATCTGCGCGATTCCACCGGGATGGCAATTCTGCTTGTGGAACAATATCTTGACTTCTGCCGGGAGCTTGCAGACCATGTCTACATCATGGATCGGGGCGAGATCGTGCATGAAGGCCCGGCCGAAACGCTGGATACGCCGGAAGCACGCCGCCACCTGACGGTTTGACGGCGGATGGGAATGGCTGAGGCAGCAGGTATCGCTCCGCAAAGGGCATGGGGCAAGGGACGGCTGGTGGCAAAGCCGTTTGCGGGGCGCACCCGGCTGGCCGAATTCTATCAGGAAGGTTGCGCCAAGATCAGGCTGCCGGAGACGTTCAATGCGACGATGGAAGCCGTGCTGATCAACAGCTCCGGCGGCCTGACCGGCGGCGACCATATGGAATGGTCGTTTGTGGCCGGCGAGGGCACGCATCTGACCCTGACCACGCAGGCCTGCGAGAAGATCTACAGGGCAAGCGCCGGCACCGCTGATGTGACCGCGCAGATTTCGGTTGGCGTAGGTGCCACGGTGCATTGGCTGCCGCAGGAAACCATCCTGTTCGATCGCGCCTCGCTGTCGCGCAAGCTGGAGGTCGAACTGGCCGAAGGGGCGGAATTTCTGGCGGTCGAGGCCGTGCTTCTCGGCCGCAAGGCGATGGGCGAGGCGATGCGCGAAGGCCTGTTTCAGGATCGCTGGCGCATCCGCAAGAACGGAATTCTGTTGCATGCTGAAAACCTCCGGCTCTCCGGCGATATCGCCGGCCTGACGCAGGAATTGGCGGTGCTCGGCGGACAGGTGGCTTTTGCAACGCTCTTCTATACGGGCGCTGATTGCGAGCAGCAGGTCGACACACTGCGGAGCCTGATCGGCGGCATTGGCGGCGGCGTCAGCCGCTATCAGGTGGCGGGCGAGGACAAGCTGATTGCCCGTCTCGTTGCACCTGATGGTTTCGCTCTGAGAAAAATCCTCATCCCGGTCATTTCGCACTTGCGCAAGGGCGCCTCTGTGCCGAAAGTCTGGAACCTGTAATCGACACGCAAGCCTGGTGACCGCGCATGAACTTGACACCCCGTGAAAAAGACAAACTGCTGATTTCGATGGCGGCCATGGTCGCCCGCCGGCGGCTGGAGCGCGGCGTCAAGCTCAATCATCCCGAAGCGATCGCACTGATCACCGATTTCGTCGTCGAGGGCGCCCGCGACGGCCGCTCGGTGCCGGATCTGATGGAGGCCGGCGCCCACGTCATCACCCGTGCCCAGGTGATGGAGGGCATCCCGGAGATGATCCACGACATCCAGATCGAGGCGACCTTTCCGGATGGCACCAAGCTGGTCACCGTGCACGAACCCATTCGCTAAAGGAGCGCGCCATGCTGCAACTGAGACCCAATTGCGAATGCTGCAACAAGGACCTGCCGCCCGGCAGCCGCGAAGCGATGATCTGCAGCTTCGAATGCACCTTCTGCACGCAATGCGTTTCCGAGGTTCTGGACGGACAATGCCCGAATTGCGGCGGTGAACTCGTCCGCCGCCCGGTCCGTCCAGCCGCCAAGCTCGGCAAGTTTCCGGCATCCACCGAGCGGGTTTTGAAGGCCGATGGCTGTGCGCCGATCAAGGCTGCCTGAACAGGAGAGACGATACGATGATCCCCGGTGAAATCATTGCGGCAAAAGGCGACATCGAGCTGAATGCCGGGCTGGACACAGTCTCGCTGGAGGTTTCCAATAGCGGCGACCGTCCGGTACAGGTTGGCAGCCATTATCATTTTGCCGAGACCAATGCGGCGCTGTTGTTCGATCGGGCTTTGGCGCACGGAAGGCGCCTCGATATTCCGGCCGGCACGGCCGTTCGCTTCGAGCCGGGGCAGACCCGCAGCGTCACGCTCATTCCGTTTGCAGGCAAGCGCGAGGTCTATGGTTTCCGCCAGAAGGTCATGGGAAAATTATGAGGCAGAGGCTTCCCACGCGGCTGATGACGTCGAGGTGCCCGTGACGGTGAGCCGAACCGTCATGATCGTTGGAAACGGCCCAGTACAGGGGGGTGCTGCTGCGGTTATCGATGCGGCCGATCTGGTCATGCGCTTCAACGACTGCCGCTCCTGCGGCGCGGGTGGAGATAAGACGGATATCGTCGCCGTCTGCAACACCGGACGCCCGGCGCTGGCGATGCTGGGTGGCGGCGCTTGGAAGACGAATGCGGCGGTGCGGCAGGCGAGCGCGATCTGGTGCGTTCGCGATGCCGGGAAATTCGAGACGCTGCGGCCGCAGTTGGCCGTGACGCATCCGGATCTCGACGACCTCTGCGACGACTATACCGATGGTTTTCGCACCTTTGCCAACGCGACTGGCCGCGCTTTCCATACGATTCCGGCATCGACGCATGAGGGTGTCGATGCGGCGTTGCAAGGGTTCGATGTGGGCGCCTATGTCGTGCCGAGCAGCGGCCTGATTGCGATTGCCGAGGTGCTGGAACATTGGCAGCGGCCGGGCGATCGTGTTGTGCTTGCCGGTTTCGGCCATGCCGGCTGGGAGTGGCACCCGTTCGCGGCCGAGCGCCGCTATGTTGATGACCTGATTTCAAAGGGGCGGCTCCTCCGCCTCGACTAGACGAATTTACCCGCCTTTGCTCAGGGAGCCTGATCACCATGTCCTACAAAATGTCGCGCGCGGCCTACGCCAGCATGTTCGGCCCCACCACAGGGGACAAGGTTCGGCTGGCCGATACCGAACTGTTCATCGAGGTGGAGAAGGATTTCACCACCTATGGCGACGAGGTAAAATTCGGCGGCGGCAAGGTGATCCGCGACGGCATGGGCCAGAGCCAGGCGACGCGCGCTCAAGGAGCGGTCGATACCGTGATCACCAATGCTCTGATCGTTGATCACACAGGCATCGTCAAGGCCGATATCGGCCTGAAGAATGGACGCATCGCTGCGATCGGCAAGGCCGGCAATCCGGATACCCAGCCCGGTGTGACCATCATCGTCGGTCCCTCCACCGAGGTGATTGCCGGCGAGGGCAAGATCGTCACGGCGGGCGGCATGGACGCGCATATCCATTTCATCTGCCCACAGCAGATCGAGGAAGCGCTAATGTCGGGGATCACCACCATGCTCGGCGGTGGTTCCGGCCCGGCGCATGGAACACTGGCGACGACCTGCACCGGCGCCTGGCATATCGAGCGGATGATAGAGAGCTTTGATGGCTTTCCAATGAACCTGGCGCTGGCCGGCAAGGGCAATGCCTCGCTTCCCGCGCCGCTGGAGGAAATGATCCTTGCCGGGGCCTCCAGCCTGAAGCTGCACGAGGACTGGGGCACGACCCCGGCCGCCATCGACAATTGCCTGTCGGTCGCCGATGCCTATGACGTGCAGGTGATGATCCATACCGACACGCTGAACGAAAGCGGTTTCGTCGAAGATACGATCGATGCCATCAAGGGGCGTACGATCCATGCCTTTCATACCGAAGGAGCGGGCGGCGGCCACGCGCCCGACATCATCAAGATCTGCGGCCAGTCGAATGTCATTCCGTCGTCGACCAATCCGACCCGGCCATACACCATCAACACGCTGGCCGAGCATCTCGACATGCTGATGGTCTGCCATCACCTGTCGCCGTCCATCCCCGAAGACATCGCCTTTGCCGAAAGCCGGATCCGCAAGGAGACCATTGCCGCCGAAGACATTCTCCATGACATCGGCGCCTTCTCGATCATTTCCTCCGACAGCCAGGCCATGGGCCGTGTCGGCGAGGTGGCGATCCGCACCTGGCAGACCGCCGACAAGATGAAGCGGCAGCGGGGCCGTTTGGCGCAGGAGGCCGGGGACAACGACAATTTTCGCGTCCGGCGCTATATCGCCAAGTATACGATCAACCCGGCGATCGCGCAGGGTCTGTCGCATGAAATTGGCTCGATCGAACCCGGCAAGCGTGCCGATCTGGTGATCTGGAACCCCGCCTTCTTTGGGGTGAAGCCCGATATGGTCATTCTCGGCGGCATGATCGCGGCTGCTCCGATGGGCGACCCCAATGCCTCCATCCCGACGCCGCAGCCGGTACACTACCGGCCCATGTTCGGCGCCTTTGGCAAGGCAAGGACAAGCTCATCTGTCACCTTCGTGTCGCAGGCGTCGCTTGATGGCGGGCTGCAGGCGCGCCTTGGCGTTGAAAAGCAGCTGATCGCGGTGAAAAACACCCGTGGCGGCATCAGCAAGGCCTCGATGATCCACAACAGCCTGACGCCGCATATCGAAGTCGATCCGGAAACCTACGAGGTCCGCGCCGACGGCGAGCTTCTGACCTGCGAACCCGCGACAGTGCTGCCGATGGCGCAGCGCTATTTCATGTTCTAGCGCGGTTGTTGATCGAGAAAGAATGCTGATGTCCTTGAAACGGGCCTTGCGCTGGCTGGCTGCCGTCGTTTTCGCGGCGGCCTTCGCCGTTGTGGCCGGGACATTCGTTCCACGTCCTCTGTGGTCCGCGGCGAAGGCCGAGACGGCAACGGGCGAGAGACATCGCATCCTTGTGTTGGCCAACCCCATCCACACGGATATTGCCATTCCCATCAATGCCGAAACCCTGGCCCGCTTTCCGTTTCTCGGTGAAAGCGGTATGCCGGTTGCGCATTCGGATGCGCGCTGGCTGGTTTTCGGCTGGGGCGGGCGGGCGTTCTATCTCGAAACCCCGGCCTGGTCGGAGCTGAAGCCGATGCCGCTGTTCAAGGGGTTAACGCTCGATCGTTCCGTCATCCATGCCGATGTCGCTGGCGATGTTATCGAGCCTTCGGATCATGTTGCGGGCTTCGACATCGGGCCGGATGAATACGAACGGCTGCTATCCTTCATCGAGGCAAGCTTTACCCGCACAGATGGTCAGGTACAGCCGATCCCGGATACGGCCTATGGACTGAACGACCGCTTTTTCGAGGCCCATGGCTGGTTCAGCGCCGTGGTCGGCTGCAATACCTGGACGGCGAACGCACTTCGAGAGGCGGGCTTGCGGACAGGCTGGTGGAACCCCTTGCCGGTTTCACTGTCGACATCGCTGACGCTGTATAATTGAAATTATTGACTTTTTGTCGCAGGTGCAGTCATGCGCAAGGCGCAGGTCAGCCATGCATCGGGTGTTTTTCGTACCCTCGGTGCTGCATCGCAGCAGGAGTTGCTGTAGAAAATGGTTCACCTCCTGTGCCGGGCTCCTCCCAAGACCTGCCGCGCAGGGCGTTCGTCTTTCAAGGAGTTTTCATCATGATCATTGGCAGAAAAGTGCCGTCCGTTACCTTCCGCACGCGCGTTCGCGACGAGGCCGTTGGCGGCGCCAATCCATTCCGTTGGCAGGATGTTTCGTCGGCGGATTATTTCAGTGGCAAGCGCGTCATCCTGTTCTCGTTGCCGGGCGCATTCACGCCGACCTGCTCGACCTTCCAGCTTCCCGATTTCGAAAAGCTGACCGCCGATTTCCGTGCCGAGGGCATCGACGAGATCTACTGCATCTCCGTCAATGACGCTTTCGTCATGAATGCTTGGGGCAAGTCGCAGAATCTCGAAAACGTCAAGCTGATCCCGGATGGCTCCGGCGAGTTCACCCGCAAGATGGGCATGCTCGTTTCCAAGGATAACCTAGGCTTCGGCATGCGCTCCTGGCGCTATGCCGCCGTCATCAATGATGGCGTCATCGAACAGTGGTTCGAAGAAGAAGGCTATTGCGACAATGCCGATAGCGATCCCTATGGCGTCTCGTCGCCGCAGAACATTCTCGGCGCGCTGCAGTCAGAAAAGATCGCTGCCTGATTTCAGGCACGTGTGATTTTGTGAAATCCGGCGCCCGTCCTGTTTGGTCTGGCGCCGGATTTTTTTGTTGTTACAGTGGCATGAATGAATTTAAAGGCGCGCTGAATGCCCTATCGCTCGACCCAGACCCTGTCTCCCGGCCCGACAGACAAAACGCCGCTTCACACGATTGCATTGGCCCATGACCAGCGGCATCTGCGCCGAAAACTGCTGCATCTCGACAATGACGATGTGGTGATGCTCGATCTCAAGGAAGCCGTCATGCTGGCCGATGGCGATCTTCTTGTGCTCGACACCGGCGACCATGTGCGCATCGCAGCCGTCGCCGAACCGCTTTATGACATCCGTCCGCGCGATCCGCTCCACCTGATCGAACTTTCCTGGCATCTCGGCAACCGGCACCTTGCAGCCGAAATCCGGCTGGAGCGGATATTGATCCTGCGCGATCCGGTGATCAAGGCGATGCTGGAAGGTTTGGGCGCGACGGTGGGGGAGGTCACAGAACCGTTCCAGCCGATGCGCGGCGCCTATCACGGGTCCGGCGGGCATTCGCATAGGCATGGCGGCCATCATCACGCCCATGACTGATCTGGCCGGTACGCAGGCGCTTTTGCGGTTGGTGACATGGTTGTCGCCGGCTTTTCCAGTCGGTGCATTTTCCTATTCCGGCGGGCTCGAGCAGGCGGCTCACGATGGGTTGATCACCGGCGCGCCGGGGCTTGCCCGGTGGCTGCGGGCGCTGATCGAGCATGGCTCGGGCTGGAATGACGCCCTGCTGTTGGCCGAGAGCTATCGTGCCTGTGGCGATGCGCCAAGACTGGCGGCGGTGCGGGAACTGGCGGAAGCGCTGGCCGGGTCGCGGGAGCGCCATATGGAAACTATACTGCAGGGCGAGGCGTTTGTGACGGCGGCTGCCCATTGGCCGCATCCGGTGCTGGAAACGCTGACCGGTGCCGTTGCTTACCCCGTGGCTGTTGGCGCAGTTGCGGGCGCGCATCGCACCGGGCTGGAACCAGCCGTTGCTGCCTACCTGCATTCGACCGCGTCCAATCTCGTGTCTGTCGCAATCCGCTGCGGAGTCACCGGACAGACGCATGGCGTCGGTGTGCTGGCCGAACTGGAGCCTATCATTGCTGAGACGGCAGTAAAGGCTTCGCAGAGCACGCTGGACGATCTCGGCTCTGCCACCATCACGGCCGATATTTCGGCGCTGCGCCATGAGACTTTGCATTCGCGGCTCTTCCGGTCCTGACGGTTTGAGCCCGCTTTCTTGAAAGGAATGTTGCGATGAAATCTGCCAATGGTCCCCTTCGTGTCGGCATCGGCGGTCCGGTCGGCTCCGGCAAGACGGCGCTGACCGACAAGCTCTGCAAGGCGATGCGCGAACACTATTCGATCGCCGTCGTCACCAACGATATCTACACCAAGGAAGATGCCGAGGCGCTGGTGCGCATGCAGGCGCTGCCGTCGGACAGGATCGTCGGCGTCGAGACCGGCGGCTGCCCGCACACGGCGATCCGCGAGGATGCGACGATCAATCTGCAGGCCATCGCCGATCTCAACCGCCGCATTCCCGATCTCGACGTCATCTTCATCGAATCCGGCGGCGACAATCTGGCGGCGACTTTTTCGCCCGATCTGGCCGACATCACCATCTATGTCATCTCGGTTTGCCAGGGCGAAGAAATCCCGCGCAAGGGCGGGCCGGGGATCACCCGTTCGGATCTGCTGGTGATCAACAAGAAGGATCTGGCGCCCTATGTCGGTGCCGATCTCGATGTCATGGAACGCGATGCCAACCGCATGCGCGCCGAACGGCCGTTCGTGTTTTCGGACATGAAACGCGGCGAGGGCGTGGAGACGATCGTTGATTTTCTGAGGGTCGAAGGCGGGCTGTAAAGTTCGCAATATTCCAGAACGAAAAAGCCCGGCCGCATCCTTGATGCGACCGGGCTTTTTCATCCTGATGCGGAAGGTCTATTCGGCTGCGAGCGCCGGATGGTTGATGACGTTGCCGCTGCGTTTGGGGCCTTCCAGCTTGTTCAAGCGCTCCTGCAATTCATTGATCGTCTTGCTCTGATCGGTGACGATATCGGTGAGTGCTGCGTTTTCCAGCACTTCCGTCTCTTCATCCTTTTTGCCGACGAAGCGGCCGAAAATCTTGCCGAGCAGGCGCGACAGGTCGTCCATGATCAGGAAGAAGGCCGGTACGACGAGGAGCGAGATCACCGTCGAGACGATAATGCCGCCGATCACCGCGATGGCCATCGGCGCACGGAACGAGCCGCCTTCGCCGACACCCAGTGCCGAGGGCAGCATGCCCGCCGACATGGCAATCGATGTCATGATAATCGGCCGTGCGCGCTTGCGTCCCGCCTCGATCATCGCCTCCGTTCGCTCCATGCCGCGGTGCATCATCTCGATGGCGAAATCCACCAGCAGAATGGCGTTTTTCGTAACTATACCCATCAGCATCAAGATGCCGATCAGCACCGGCATCGACATGGCGTTCCGGGTCAGGATCAAGCCGATTGCCACGCCGCCAATGGCGAGCGGCAGCGAGAACAGGATCGTGAAGGGCTGGATGATGTTCTTGAACAGAAGGATCAGCACCACCAGCACCAGCATCAGGCCGAGCAGCATGGCGTTGCCGAAGCCCGCTTCCATTTCCGCCTGAACTTCGGCGTCACCGCTTTCGAGGAACTCGACGCCGGCGGGCAGCTTGGTTTCCTTGGCAATCTCCTTGAAGCGGTCCGAAGCCGTGTTGAGGGCCACGCCGATCGGCAGGTCCGCGCCCATGGTGACGACGCGGTTGCGGTCGTAGCGCTTGATAGAGCTCGGGCCTTCAGAATAGTTGATATCGGCCACGGTCGAAATCGGCACCAGCGCACCGGCCGCCGTCTGGACTTTCAGATTGCGGATGGCGGCGAGGTCGGTGCGGAAATTCGTATCCACCTGGACACGGATCGGGATCTGCCGGTCGTCGAGCGAGATTTTCGTCAGGGCCGCATCGATATCGCCGATGGTGGCGACGCGAACGACGTCGGCAATCTGCGAGGTCATGATGCCGAGACGCGACATCTGGTCGGCACGCGGACGGATCTGCAGTTCAGGCCGCGGCAAGGCGCCGTCCGGGCTGACATTGGCGAGCAGCGGCTCGTTGCGCAGATTGGCTTCCAGCATGGCAACGGCTGAGTTGAGGGCAGCGTCGCTCTTCGAGAGAAGATTGAACGACAGATCGCGTTCGCCCCGGTCGTTGAGCTTGAGGATGCGGACGTCCGGAATGGAACGAACGGCGGCATAGACCTGCTTTTCGATTTCAGCCTGTGGAATGATGCGGCCGGCCGGCGGCAGTTTCGGCAGATACTGACCGATCACAGGTAGGCGGCCGAAGACGTCGTTGACCACCTTGTTGAGAAGCGAATGGTCAAGCTTGGCCAGCATGACGGTGATGGTCGCGCGGCGCAGTTCGAGGTCACCCTTCGGCGAGGCGCCGCCAAGGACGAAGATGCCTGCGACGCCGTTGAGATCCTTGATCCGGGCGTAGATTTCTTCCGTCGTCTTGTCGGTGTCCTCCAGTCGTGCATCCGGCGGCAATTCGACGGACAGAACGATGCGCGACGCATCTTCAGTCGGCAGAAAGCTGCCCGGAACGGTCATCAAAAGCATGACCGATCCGATAACAAAACCGATGGCGGCAAGCATCGTTGCATAACGCATGTACCAGCGCCGGGTCGTCGTGCTGACCAGCCATGTATAGCCGCGCATGATCGTGCCGTCGCTGTCATCGTGATGACCGTCGCCGTCGCTTGATTTCATGAGATAGGCCGCCATCAGCGGCGTGATCAGCCGCGCGACCATCAGCGAGAAGAACACCGAGACCGCGACCGTCAGGCCGAACTGGATGAAGTACTGGCCGGGAATGCCAGGCATGAACGATACGGGCACGAACACCGCGATGATCGTGAACGTCGTCGCAATCACGGCAAGACCGATTTCGTCGGCTGCCTCGATCGCCGCCCTGTAGGGCGTTTTGCCCATCTTGATATGCCGGGCAATATTCTCGATTTCGACGATGGCGTCATCGACGAGAATGCCGGTCGCCAGCGTCAATGCGAGGAAGCTGACCAGGTTCAGCGAGAAGCCGAGCATGTCCATGACCCAGAAGGTCGGAATGGCCGACAGCGGCAGGGCCATGGCTGAGATCAGCGTTGCGCGCCAGTTGCGCAGGAACAGCATGACCACGGCAACGGCAAGCAGCGCGCCTTCGAGCAACGTATGGATCGCGGCTTCGTAATTGCCGTAGGTGTAGTAGACGGAATCATCGACCAGTTCGATCGATACGTCGGGATTTTTCGCCCGCAGTTCCGTCAGCGTCTTGCCGACGGTTTCGGCGACGGAAACCTCGCTTGCTCCCTTGGAGCGGAAAACGGCGAAGGTCACGACCGGCGTGCTGTTGAAGCGCGAAAACGACTTCGGTTCCTCGTAGGTGTCTGTCACCTTGCCGAGTTCGGAAAGCCGGACGAACCTGCCATTCGGCATGGCGATCATGGTGTTGGCCAGACCTTCGACCGAGCGTGCATCGCCGAGCGTGCGGATCGCCTGCTCGCTGCCGCCCACCTGTCCACGGCCGGAGCCGAGGTCGGTGTTCATCTTGCGCAGCTGATTGTTCACGTCCGAGGCGGTGATGCCGTAGGAGTTCAGGCGGGCATCGTTGAGTTCGACGCGAACTTCGCGGTCCGCCCCGCCGTAACGGTCGATCCGGCCGATGCCGGACTTGCCGTGAAGCGCGCGCTTGACGGTATCATCGACGAACCAGGAGATTTCCTCAAGCGTCATGCCGGGAGACGAGACGGCAAAAGTCTGGATCGCCTGGCCTTCGACATCGACCTTGGAGACGATCGGCTCTTCTACCGAGGCGGGCAGATCACCGCGAATGCGGTCGATCGCGTCCTTGGTGTCCTGAACGGCCTGATTGGTCGGCACGTCCATCATGAACATCACGGCGGTGTTGGAAACCCCGTCGCTGATGGTCGAGGTGACGTGATCGACGCCGGAAATACCGGCAACGGCATCCTCGATTTCCTTGGTAACCTGCGATTCAAGCTCTGCCGGTGCCGCACCGCTCTGGGCGACGCTGATCGAGACGATCGGGACGTCGATGTTGGGGAAGCGCGTGATCGGCAGCGTGTTGAAGGATGAATATCCAAGATACATCAACAATACGAAGGCGAGGATCGGCGCAATCGGATTGCGAATTGCCCAAGCTGAAAAATTCATGCCGCTCTTCCCGTCAATTGGTCGCCGTGGCGGCGGATGTCACCGGATTGATCTTGTCGCCGTCGCGCACATAGGCGCCGGCCTTGGCAACCACCTTGTCACCGGGCTTCAAACCCGTGGTGATCTCGATGAATTCACCATCCTGAATGCCTGTCGTCACTTTCGTCAGGTGAACAACGCCATCTTCGACCCTGCGCACGATCGTCTCTTTGCTTCCAACGGTAACGGCTGTCAGCGGCAAGACGATGGCCTGTTTTTCCTCGACGATGATCTGGGCATCGGCATACATGCCGACCCGGGCTTTTTCGGGCTCATTCAGCGAAATGTAGACGGCGCCCAAGCGGGTCTGGGCATCGACCATCGGTGAAATCAACCGGATCTTGCCGTCAATCTTGGTCTTGCCGTCGGCGAGCGTCACCACGGCTTTCTGGCCGATCGCAAGCTTGATGAGGTCGCCCTCGTTGATGTCAGCCCGCATTTCCAGCGCGCCGTCGCGAATGATCGTGAATAGCGGTTCGCCGGTGCCATTGGCTATGGCACCGACCTTGGCGGTCTTTGCCGAAACGATGCCGCTGACCGGTGATTTGACCTCGGTGCGGGCGAGGCGCAGGTCCAGATCCGACATCTGGGCTTCAACAACCTTGATATCGGCCTTGGCGACCGCGATGAACTGTTCGGCCGAATTGACACGGGCAAGGGCAGCGGTTGCTGCGGCCTTTTCCTGATCGCGCTGGGCGGTGGAGATGGATCCCGCTTCGGACAGCTTGCGCGACCGCTCGCTGACCCGTACGGCTTCCTCGGCATTGGCCTGCGCTTCGGCGAGTTGTGCCTGATATTGCGCGAGCGAGGCGTTGGCTTTGGCAAGGCTTGCCGCGTACTGGCTCTTTTGCAGGATCAGCATGTCTTCGTTGAGAACGACCAGCGTGCTGTCGGCTTCCACCCGGTCGCCAACATCAGCGTTCAGCGTGCGGATCGACAATCCATCAACCTGCGGCGAGACATAGGTCTCTTCCACGGCCTTGATGGCGCCGGTTGCGACGACACGGTCGATGACCGGTTTGTTCTCCACCTGGGTCACGACGATGGACGGCAATGTCTGCGTGGCTTTCGGCGCCGCGGCCTCCTGCGCGAATGCGGTACCAGACAGCAATGTCAGCAGCAGGGCAGTGGAAATTCCAAACGCAAACGTCTTGTTACGGGCCATCGGCTCACTTTCTTCGAATTCCAGATAAATCAGTTCGGTGACGCCTAAAACCTTGCAGGAAAGGCTTGTCGCCGTCATGTGCTGGAAGGGAAGGAAACAGCGCGTCGATTGCAATTACGTTACGCGTAGATTTTCCCCCGCATCCTCCTCAGAATGCCGTCGGGCTTTATTTAGTTAGGCCCTTTCGGCTATGCAAGATGATAGAAATAAAGAATGGTGCCTCATTATTTTATTTGTTGGGTGCCATCAATGCAACTTCTGTTTTATGTCTTTTTGTTGCGCAAACGTATTATCGAGTGTTGCAAATGAGAAACGCGCGGGACCAGCCCGCGCGTTTCTTCATTCAAAGTATTATAAAAACGCCTACTTGAGAGCGGCGTCAGTAATCTCGTGCGTGAAGGCGCCGACCGGCTCCTTGCTGATGACGGGATCGGAGCCACCCTTCAGCAGCGAAGCAACGGTGCGTTTATAGTCGGCGTCATCAAGCGCGCCGTTCGAGCCCGCCGTCAACTTGGCGACTTCGCTCATCATGCGCTTCTGGTGTTCTTCGGTCTGAGCACCGGTAGCGTCGTTTTCAAGAACGATGCTGGCTGCTTCGTCCGTATGCTCCTCGGCATATTTCCAGCCCTTCATCGAAGCGCGGATGAACTTGACCATCTTTTCCTTGAATGCCGGATCCTTGAGCTTGTCTTCTAGGACGTAGAGGCCGTCTTCCAGAGTTGCAACGCCCTGGTCCTGATACTTGAAGACGACGAGGTCCTCCTGCTTAATACCGGCATCGATAACCTGCCAGTATTCGTTATAGGTCATGGTGGAGATGCAGGCCGCCTGCTTCTGGATCAGCGGGTCGACGTTGAAGCCCTGCTTCAGCACCGTAACGCCATCCGGGCCGCCGTCGGTCTTGAGGCCCAGCTGGCTCATCCAGGACAGGAACGGATATTCGTTACCGAAGAACCAGACGCCCAGCGTCTTGCCCTTGAAATCGGCAGGTGAAGCGACGCCGGATTCCTTCAGGCAAGTCAGCATCATGCCGGATGTTTTGAAGGGTTGAGCGATGTTGACGAGCGCTACGCCCTTTTCGCGGGTCGCAAGGGCAGAAGGCATCCAGTCGACGACCACGTCGGCGCCACCACCGGCGATGACCTGCGGAGGAGCAATGTCAGGGCCGCCCGGCTTGATCTCGACATCGAGGCCTTCGGCTTCATAAAAGCCCTTGTCCTTGGCGACGTAATAGCCGGCGAACTGGGCCTGCGTGACCCATTTCAGCTGCAGTACCACCTTGTCGGCAGCCATAGCATGGAATGCGGACAGCGAAAAAGCGCTTGCCAGCAGCAATGATGCAAGTCTCGTCTTCATGTCAGTTCCCTTTTTGTTATGCCGGCCCGACGCGAGCCGGCGGCTTTTTTGTTGTGCCCGCCCACCACGGACGGGCCTTTCTTAGGCCGTCCGTGAATTTCGCACGGACGGATGCCAGAACGTGACAGCCCGCTCGATGAGCGCCACTATCCCGTAAAAAACGGAGCCAGCCACCGCCGCGACGGCGATTTCGGCCCAAACCATATCGACATTCATACGTCCCACTTCGGTGGAAATCCTAAACCCCATGCCGACGATCGGGGTGCCAAAGAATTCAGCGACGATGGCACCGATTAGCGCCAACGTGGAGTTGATCTTGAGCGCATTGAAGATGAAAGGCCATGCTGCCGGCAGACGCAATTTGACCAGCGTCTGAAACCAGCTGGCGGCATAGGTATGCATGAGGTCGCGTTCCATCGAACTTGCCGCAGCAAGTCCCGACACCGTGTTCACCAGCATCGGGAAGAAGGTCATGATGACCACGACTGCGACCTTCGACTGCCAGTCGAAGCCGAACCACATGACCATGATCGGCGCGACGCCAATGACGGGCAGGGCGGAGACGAAATTGCCGAGCGGTAAAAGCCCCTTCTGCAGGAAAGGCGAGCGATCGATGGCGATGGCGATGAGAAAGCCGAGACTGCAGCCCAATGTGTAGCCGATGATCACGGCCTTCAGGAAGGTCTGCTGGAAATCGGCCCAGAGTATCGGCACGGAGTTGATCAGCCGCGTCCAGATCATGGACGGTGGCGGCAGGAGGACCGAGGGAACATGGAACCCGCGCACGAGCCCTTCCCACAGAACCAGAATACTGACGCCGAACAGCAACGGTACCGCCAAGCGAACGGCTCTGTTGGCGGCCAGGTTTCTGAGTTTCTGGCGCACCAGCCATTCATTGGTTGCCCAGGCCGCGAGCCAAAAGGCGATGGCACCGAAGAGCAGACCGTAATTCATGGCTTCATCCCCATGCGTTTGAGGACGGCGGTATGGGCAAAGCCGACGATGATCACCAGGGTTGCGGCAAGGGCTGCCGCCATGAAGAGCGCGGACCATATCTGTACGGTCTGGCCATAATAGGAGCCGGCGAGCAGGCGGGCGCCGAGACCGGACACAGCCCCGGTCGGCAGTTCGCCGACAATGGCGCCGACCAGCGAAATGGCGATGGCGACCTTCAGCGAGGCGAAGAGATAGGGCATGGACGACGGCCAGCGCAGCTTCCAGAAGGTCTGCGCCGGGCTGGCATAATAGGTGTGCATCAGGTCAAGCTGGATCTGCTCCGGGCTGCGCAGTCCCTTCACCATGCCGACGACGATCGGAAAGAAGCTGAGATAGGTGGAGATCAGCGCCTTTGGCAGCAATCCGGATATGCCGATGGCATTGAGCACGACGATGATCATCGGAGCGATGGCAAGGATGGGGATGGTCTGGCTGGCGATGACCCAGGGCATCAGCGACCGGTCCATGGCGCGGTTATGGACGATGCCGACGGCGAGCAGGATGCCCAGCACGGTGCCGATGCCAAAGCCCAGCAGCGTCGCCGAGAGCGTGATCCAGGCATGGTAGACGAGGCTGCGCTTGGAGGTGATCGGCATCAGGAATGTCGTATTCCAGATTTCGGCGATCACCTGATGCGGGGCTGGCAGAACCGGCCGCTGCTGGAACATGGTTTTCGGCAGGATCTCGGCGAAGGTGATTTCTGTTCCGGCGCGGCCGGCCGTATCGCGCTCGAACGGCGCATTGAGGAAGACCACCGCCACATACCAGATGGCGAGGACACAGATAAGGATGCCGCCCACCGGCATGATCCTGTCTTTGAAAAGGTTCGGCTTTTCCATGCTCAAGCCTTCCCGCCGGCGGGCATCAGCATCAGCCCCATCGACACCACGCCAAGGGCGACACCGGCCAGTTGCGGCACGGTCATGCGCTCGCCGAAGACGGCAAACGCGATGAAATTGACCAGAAGCAGCTGGGCGATGGCCGAGGCGGAAATGGCAAGCCCAAGCCCACCCTCGCGCATCAACCGCACCATCATCAGGTTGCCCAGGCAATAGAGCCCGAGCGAAAAGAGCAGGATCAGGATATTGTTGCTGGAAACATAATAGCGCGATGCCGTTGCGGCACTGAGGAAGATGGCCATGGAGGCGGACAGCCAGAGGATGAAGGAGAGGTTCATGACGGTATCCCCACTAACGAACCCCATTGGAACAGAGTGTCCGGCAAGTTCTCCTCATTATCTCCGTCGGTCCTTTTCACCTCTATGAAGTTTTCACGACGATAGAAGCGCTGGGCGCCCTTGTTTTCGTCGAATGTCCAGAGGTTCAGTTGATCCGGAAAAAGTGTCTTTGCATGGTCGATGAGGCTTTTGCCAAGTCTCTCCCGACGGTAATCAGGACGAACATAAAGGGCCGTGACGTAGGCATCATCGGACAGTGCCATAAAGGCACAGACCTTGCCATCGACGTCGGCGACCTTGACCTGGCGTTCATGAAAGACGACGTCGCTGTAATATCGTTCGACATCCTCGTGATCGTGGACGCGTGCCATCCAGCCGGTTTCGTCGATCCAGCCGTTGAGGATCGCAGAACATGCCGACATGTCGGTTTTTTCGGCATCCCTGATGACGGTTGTCCTACTCATCATAGCTATGCCCCGCTCTTAGGCCTTCGCGCACCCGGCTGGCGATTTCGAGAAATTCAGGGCTTTCGCGGATGCCGAGCGGGCGTTCCTTGGGCAAGGTCGATTCGATGATATCGGTGACGCGGCCGGGGCGGGGGCTCATGACGACGATCTTGGTGGAGAGATAGACGGCTTCGGGGATCGAGTGGGTGACGAAGCAGATCGTCTTGTTGGTGCGGTCCCAGAGTTTCAGCAATTGCTCGTTCAGGTGATCGCGGACAATTTCATCGAGCGCGCCAAAAGGTTCGTCCATCAAGAGAAGATCGGCATCGAAGGCGAGAGCCCGGGCGATCGAGGCGCGCTGCTGCATGCCGCCTGAAAGTTGCCAGGGAAATTTCTTGCCAAAGCCTGTCAGGTTGACCAACTCCAGCGTGCGGTCGATCCGGGCCTTCTGGTCAGCAGTGCTATAGCCCATGATCTCCAGTGGCAGGGCGATGTTCTTTTCGATGGTGCGCCAAGGGTAGAGGGCGGCGGCCTGGAAGACGTAACCGTAGGAGCGGTTCTTGCGGGCGTCCTCCGGCGTTGTGCCGTTTACGGTGATCGATCCGGAGGTCGGTTTTTCCAAATCGGCGATGACGCGCAGGAAGGTGGTCTTACCACAGCCGGAGGGGCCGATGAACGAGACGAAATCGCCCTTGTTGACGTCGAGATTGACGCCCGTCAGGGCGTTGACGGGGCCGTCATTGGTCTCGAACGTGAGGCCGAGATCGCGCGCCGAAACGACGGATGCTGGTATTGTTATCATTGTATCCGATGCGCTCCGCTCTGAATGCCATTGCCTGGAAGATTGGTGTGACGTCATCCGGCTCCCAGCCTCCGACAGTCGTACTTCATATTTTTTAAATGGGGTATGCTGCTGGCGATATCGTTGCCGAGGAGATGGGGAAATGGCTGCCAAACCAGCCCTGTTCGGCGGTCATCGCCCGCAACGATCCGAACAAACAGGAAAGCGTCATCCTGTTGCCTGAACTGAAGGTTTAATCTCAGTGTTGCGTAAGTTGGCCCGTGGTGCCGCCTCTTGCCCGCCGGCCGGCGACAGAGTGATGTGCTGGATGGAGGGCGGCTCATTTGCATCTCTTCAGAGGCCCCCAGCGTGTCCCGTCATTGAAAGCGATAGTGTAGTCGTTGCCGGTGCGCAGAATATCGACACTGTCGTCCGCCTCTCCGCTTTCGCCTTCCGCGCTGCAGGAGACTGTCGCGGCAAAGGATGTGCCGTTCTTCGTCACCGGTTCCTTGAAGCTGCAATAGGACGCTGCCGTGGTGATGCCTTCATTGGTCAACAGGAAGAAATTGTCCGAACCGGTGGATTCGCCGGTCTTGGAATAGGCGCAGCCATCCGTGTTGCCATAGTCGCCGTCGAGGAACGCCTGGCTCGCAACCGCCGGTGCGGCCATTGCGAGGCTGGTCACAAGCAACAAAGCGATGCGGTTTGCCGCTCTCACCATCACACCCCGCTTGCCGGGATGCCGGTGCGCTGGACCTTGCGCGGCGCGGTGATGTCCTTCCAGGTCGACAGAGCCTTGTTGACGGCCGTAAAGGGTTCGCGACTGATGAACTTGCCCTGGCCTTCGCGGGTCTTGACGGTCGATTCCTCAATGGCAACCACGCCGCCTGTCAGCGTATAGCGCGGCAGGCCGGTGACCTGCTTGCCTTCGAAGACGTTGTAGTCGATCGCCGATTGCTGGCTTGCGGCCGAGATGGTTTTCGAGCGTTTCGGATCCCAGACAACGAGATCGGCATCGGCTCCGACCAGGATCGCGCCCTTCTTTGGGTACATGTTGAGGATCTTGGCGATATTGGTCGAGGTGACGGCGACAAACTCGTTCATGGTGATCCGGCCGGTGGCGACACCGTTGGTCCAGAGCATCGGCATGCGGTCTTCAAGCCCGCCGGTGCCGTTGGGGATCTTGGTGAAATCGTCGATGCCGAAGCGCTTTTGCGCCGTGGTGAAGGCACAGTGATCAGTCGCAACCACCTGCAGGGAACCGGCAGACAGACCGGCCCAAAGCGAGTCCTGATGCTGCTTGTTGCGGAACGGCGGCGACATGACGCGGCGGGCCGCGTGGTCCCAGTCAGGATTGGCGTATTCGCTTTCGTCCAGCGTCAGGTGCTGGATCAGCGGTTCGCCATAGACGCGCATGCCGTTTTGACGGGCGCGGCGGATGGCTTCATGTGCCTGTTCGCAGGACGTGTGCACCACGTAGAGCGGGCTGCCTGCCATGTCGGCGATGATGATGGCGCGGTTGGTGGCTTCGCCCTCGACGGCGGCAGGCCGCGAATAGGCGTGTGCCTCTGGGCCATTATTGCCGTCGGCGAGCAGCTTTGCCTGCATCTGGGCAACGATATCGCCGTTTTCGGCATGGACCAGCGGCAGCGCACCGAGCTCGGCGCAGCGCTGGAAGGAGTGGAACATCTCGTCGTCATCCACCATCAGCGCGCCCTTATAGGCCATGAAATGCTTGAAAGTGTTGATGCCCTTGTCCTGAACAATGGTCTGCATTTCGTTGAAGACCTGCTCACTCCACCAGGTGATCGCCATGTGGAAGGAGAAATCGCAATTGGCCCGCGACGTCTTGTTGTCCCACATGGTGAGCGCTTCGAGCAGCGACTGGCCGGGGGCGGGCAGGGCGAAGTCGACGACCATGGTCGTGCCGCCGGACAGGGCCGCGCGCGTGCCGCTTTCGAAATCGTCGGAGGAGTAGGTGCCCATGAACGGCATTTCGAGATGGGTATGCGGGTCAATGCCACCGGGCATGACGTAACAGCCGGTCGCGTCCAACGTCTCATCGCCCGAGAGGTTCGGACCGATCTCGACGATCTTGCCGCCATCGACCTTGACGTCCGCCTTGTAGGTGAGGTCGGCAGTGACGATGGTTCCGTTTTTGATGACTGTGGTCATGATCGTATTCCCTCTTTGGTGTTCGCAAAGGAGCCGGCGGGCGAAAAGCGGATCGCATCGCAGCGAGAGAAAATCTCACCGGACAGGACTGCGAGTATAGTGTCGAGAACCGCACGCCGTTCCCGCAAAATTTCGTCGTTCCAGAACCGCAAGACGGAATAGCCGTTTTCATTCAGCCAACGTGTTCGAACAATGTCGGACAGCGAGCCTGAATGCTGCGCGCCATCAAGTTCTATCACGAGGTTTTCTTCGCGACAGACGAAGTCGGCGACATAGGGGCCGAGCGGGACTTGTCTTGAGAACTTGTATCCGTTCAGCAGGCGATTGCGCAGTTCATTCCAGAGCTTGTATTCGGCTTCTGTCTCGTCCTGCCGCAAGTGACGCGCTTTGGTAGTTGCGCCATTGCGGCGCTTGGTGATGCCGTTGTTTTTCTGAGCGTTCACCGGAAGCCCCCCTCATCCGACCCTTCGGGCCACCTTCTCCCCGCTGGGGAGAAGAGGGAGATCTCGGCGGCCTTGTGCTTTACTGGCGGTTTCGAGATTGAGGGGACAATGATCGGTTCTGAGCCAGCGGCAGATACCCTCTTCTCCCCAGCGGGGAGAAGGTGGCCTGAAAGGCCGGATGAGGGGGCCACTGCCACAGTCTTCACCCCACGATCCCCGCCGTCTCCACCACCGCATGGAACAGCACATCACACCCGGCGGACGCCCATTCCTTTGATATCTCTTCGGCCTCGTTGTGGCTCAAACCACCGACGCACGGGCACATGACCATGGTGGCGGGGGCGACCTTGGAGGCCCAGCAGGCGTCGTGGCCGGCGCCGGAGATGAGGTTCATGTGGCTGTAGCCGAGCTTTTCGGCGGCGGTGCGAACGGCGGTGACCAGTGTTGGATCGAAGGTAACGGGTTCAAAATGGCCGATGGCTTCGATGGAACAGCCGACGCCGAGCGCTTCGGTGATCTTCGGGGCTTCGGCCTCGATCTTGGCGCGCATGCGGTCGAGCTTGGCCTTGTCCGGCGAGCGGATATCGACGGTGAAGACCACCTTGCCCGGCAGCACGTTGCGGGAGTTCGGCGAGAAGAACACCTGGCCGACGCCGCCGACGGCGCCCGGTTGGTTTTCCATTGCAACACCCTGGACCATCTCGACGATCCGCGCCATGGCAAGGCCGGCATTGACGCGCAGGTTCATCGGGGTCGAGCCGGTATGGGCTTCGCGGCCGGTGAGCGTAAATTCCAGCCACCAGAGGCCCTGACAGTGCGTCACCACGCCGATGGCCTTTTCCTCTGCCTCGAGGATCGGACCCTGTTCGATGTGATACTCGAAATAGGCGTGCATTTTTCGCGCGCCGACCTCTTCGTCGCCCTGCCAGCCGATCCGTTTCAGCTCGTCGCCATAGGTCTTGCCTTCGGGGTCCTTGCGGCCGTAAGCGTAGTCCAGCTCATGGATACCGGCAAAGACGCCGGAGGCCAGCATCGCGGGTGCGAAACGTGCACCTTCCTCGTTTGCCCAATTGGTGACGACGATCGGGTGTTTTGTCTTGATGCCGAGGTCGTTCATGGTGCGCACGACTTCGAGCGCACCGAGTACGCCGAGCACGCCATCATATTTGCCGCCGGTCGGCTGAGTGTCGAGATGGCTGCCGACATAGACGGGCAGGGCGTCCGGATCGGTGCCGGGGCGTGTGGCAAACATCGTGCCCATCTTGTCGACGCCCATGCTCATGCCAGCGTCTTCGCACCACTTCTGAAACAGGTGGCGGCCTTCGCCGTCTTCGTCGGTCAATGTCTGGCGATTGTTGCCGCCGGCAATGCCGGGGCCGATCTTGGCCATATCCATCAGTGAATCCCACAGACGGTCGGCGTTGACGCGCATGTTTTCGCCCGGTGCATGAGCCATGACGGTTCTCCTCATTCTTTTTAAGGGAGGCGCATTGGGCTGAGCATCCCGTCGTTCCCGTGGTCAAATCGGGGCAATCTGGTTTTTTCGATTGCCCTGCGATCAGCCGTTGCGTTTGCGTTTGAACTGACTGATAATTTGACCGGTTGGTAAAACATTACAACTTCCGTTGCCGCACTCAAGACGAAAAACAGAAAAAACGTCAGTGCCGTCCGAATTTTTGGATCATGCGGTTTTTGGAGGTTTTCAGGCCGCGCGCCGGCGGCGATTTGTGAGAAGACTGGGGGAAAGATGGTACTTCCGAGGGCAGCCCGAACGCAACGGCGAACCCGCATCCAGGAGGAGAAGGAAGAACTGATTCTGGAGGCGGCGCTGGACGTGTTCGCCACCCACGGTTTTCGCGGCAGCACCATCGATCAGATCGCAGATGTGGCGGGCATGTCGAAGCCCAACCTGCTCTATTATTTCCGCACCAAGGATGCGATGCACCGGGCGCTGATCGACCGGGTGCTCGACAGCTGGCTTGACCCGCTGCGCGAGTTCGACGCGGAGGGAAATCCGGTTTCGGAAATCCGCAGCTACATCCGCCGCAAACTGGAGATGGCGCGCGATTTCCCGCGCGAAAGCCGGTTGTTCGCCAACGAGATCCTGCAGGGCGCTCCCCATATCGAGGATGAGCTGAAAGGGCCTTTGAAATCGCTGGTCGATGAAAAGGCGGAGGTGATCCGCAGTTGGGCGAAAGCCGGCAAGATTGCCAAATGCGATCCGTATCACCTGATCTTCGCCATCTGGTCGACGACGCAGCATTATGCGGATTTCGATGTTCAGGTGCGCGGGGTGCTCGGCGAGGAACGTTCGGGCGAGGGACGCTTTGAAGACGCGGCGCGCTTTCTTGAGCAACTGTTTGTCAGCGGCCTGGAAATCCGGGAGGGCGGGGCCTTGACCGGTGACTAGGATGCCTCGCTGACAATACGGTTGCGGCCTTCGGCCTTTGCCCGGTAAAGCGCCATGTCGGCGCGTGTCAGCATATCGTCAAACGACAATCTTGAAACACCATGGCGGACAGCCAGGCCACCACTCACCGTGATCTTGAGGGGCTCTCTGCCGCCGATGTCAATCTCCAGGCGTTCCACAGCCCGCCGGATGCGCTCCGCCACGGCCTGGGCTGATAATGCGGAGGTTTTTGGCAGCACCACGCAGAACTCTTCGCCGCCGGTGCGTCCAAACAGGTCGTCCTTTCGCAGCGTCGAAGCGACAACGTTGGCGAAAGCGACGAGCGCCCTGTCACCGGCCGCATGTCCGAACCGATCGTTCACGGCTTTGAAGTGATCGATATCGAGCACGAGAACCGCTGATCCATCCGGGTTGCTATCTTGCGATACGATGTTCTCTCCCCTTGCCATCAAAGTGCCGCGAGCGAGCGTGCGCGTCAGAAAATCATGGTCAACCGAGTCCTGAAGGCGCTGAAGCAGGAAATTGCGCGTCGTCGTCACGCTCGCGACGGAAAGCGGCGCCATCGCGATCATGCCAAGGCCGAGCCGAATGGACTGTACCCAACAGAGTGGATCTGTGTTCGGCACTGTGCCCGCGCTGCTGAACACCATCATTCCCCAGATGCTGAAGACCAATGTCAGCAGCGCCGTCGGGAAGAGCGAAAAACTGGTGGCACACCAGAGAAGAGCCGGAACCGGAAAGGCGAAGGCCCCTGGTCCACCGATCAGGCTGCTGATGAACATCGACAGGATGAGTGCAGCCACGGGAAGGGCATTGCGTTCCCAGGATATCGTCTCGCGATTACCGAGTGTCAGCAATTCATTCCATTCGCTGAGCGGCGGCGCGATCAGCACGACCGGTAAAACGACGATGAAATTCACCAGCTCTGTTACGAGCCAGAATTCAAACCCGGAAAAATACGCCTCGTTCAGGGCCACCCCGGCTGCGATACCGCCGACGAGTGCGCTTGCGAGCGCTGCAGCCGTACAGATGACAAACATGATGATAACGGATTGAGGCTCGCGAAGGCGACGGTGATCTGCTCCGACGAATCTGTAGAGAAGGCTGCCGATAAAGACGCCGGCGATGTTGGCGCCGGTAAGCCATAAGGTCTTGACCAGGGGGCCGTGCATTATCAGGTCTGCCGTGACATAAGCAGCGAAGGCAGCGGCCCAGCCAACGGGCGTTGCAAACCGCGGATGCCGGACCATCAGGCCGAGCAGGATAGCGTTTGCCGGCCAGAACAGGGCAAGCAGACCGCTGGGGCGCGTGAAGATGCCGAACAGCGACGCCAGGAAAACGACACCGGCGAGAATGGCCGCACACAAGAATGTCATACCCAGCGCAGCATTCGAGGGCTTTACAGTGTGGTTGATCAGTGGGCGCATGGCAGGGGTATGCACGTTGACATGATTGCAGCATCCTTTGCACGCATTGGGTGTGCATACAGTCAGTTCATGTGAAAAGTATTACTGATAAGTAGGCGCAATTTTCATCCACGTCGTCTCCCGTGTTTGGATTGCTGGCATGCACATGGTGCATGCTCCAAGGCTACACCAACCGGTTAGGCCGGGGGCGTATTCTGGCCTCCGCCGGCCTTCATCATGACCGTCACCTCCTCTGCGTTCTCGACGATCAATGTTTCGAGCGTGCCTGCGCGGCCGCGAATGGAGATGTTGTAGCTTTCCCGGTCATCGACCTTGAGGCCGGCATACCGGATGAGATCGGCGGAAACAGCAAGCTGCGCGTCATATTCCTTGGCAAAGCCTTCCAGACGGCTTGCCGCGTTGATGGTGTCGCCAACGGCCGTCAGCGACGACGCCTTGCCATAGCCGATCTGGCCGATGATCGCCGGGCCGGCATGCATGCCCATGGCGATGCGCAAGGGGGTATCCAGCTCGCTCATGAAATTGCGGTTGAGAACGTCGATCCCTCTTGCAATACGGATTGTTGCCGTCAGCGCTTGGGCGCAGGCATCCTCGATGCTGTTGTTGAGGCCGAAGATAGCCAGCGCACCGTCTCCGATGAACTTGTCGATCACGCCGCCAGAGGTTTCCACCGCCTCGCCGATGGTCTCGAAATAACGGTTGAGCAGGAAGACGGTATCGAACGGCAGCTGTTTCTGGGCCAGCAGCGTGAAATCGCGCAGATCGCAAAACAAAACGGCGATATGGCGTTCGCGGCCGGCTGCCTGCTGCTCTGTCGGATTTGCCGTGAGGCCGACATTGTCGGCGCCGAGGATGGGAGAGATCGACAGATTGTGGTTCGGCCGCAGCTGGCAGGCAAGGCGCACATTGTCGGGCGCACGGATACGCGTCAGCGTCGCCCGCTCTGCATCGCTGGGCGGTGGCTGCCGTTCCAGACCTTCCGTCACTCGAACCCGGCAGGTCGAACAGCGTCCGCGACCGCCGCAGATCGACAGGTGTGGGATGCCGGCGGCGCGGCTTGCCTCGAGCACGCTAAAACCTTTTGCAACCGAGATGGCCCGGTCGGGATATGTGATGCGGATCTTTCCCCGCACGGGAATGGCGCGCAGGATCAAGGTTCCGCCGATCATGGCCAGCAGGCCGACAACGATGGACGTGGTGATTTGCCCCATGTTTTCGGGCGGGGTGCGCACTGGCATGAACCAGGCTGTCGATGGCAGTCCGACCTCCAGCGACCGCGCGCCCGCTGCAAAGCCAAGCAGAGCCAGCAGCGGAACGAGGACGGCGAAGGAATAGAAAAACAGGAAAAAACGCGGATACCAATTGCGGCCGCGCATCCAGAACCATGCACCGAGGCAGCCGTGTGCCCAGGCGATGATCAGTGCGAGTGATTGCCGTGTGGCGGTGATGGAGTCCGACCAGAGCAGCGGCAGCACCCGGTAATACCCGTCACCTTGGCCGGTCAGCATCCACTCGACCCGGGTGCTGACCACATGCCCGACAATGAGGAAGGGGAAGGTTAGGCCGAAGATGATTTTCAGCGCCTCGCGGACCGGCATGCGCAGGGTCTGGCGGCGATAGAGGCTTTCAAGGGCGAGCACGAAGTGTACGAGCAGCGATCCGTAGAGCAGCACCGTGCCGGGCCAGCTTCGCCAGAGCAAGTTGAAAATCCGGCGCGCGGCCTCCATGGTCTCGACCGAGATGAGACCAAGTGCGTGGTTGGAAAAATGCGTGAGCAGGAACAGGCCGAGGCAAGCGCCCGTCAGGAGATGCAGCCTTTTGCGGGTTCGTGAGGAGGCGATCTTCAAGCATACATCCGGTGTTGGCGGCAAAGCCGCGTATTGCTATCCTCTCTTATCGGCGAGTTCGCAGTAAGGGGCAACGCACGTTTTGGAGACGCTTTGTCGCGATTTCGTGTCCAATAGATTATCGCAGGCTTCATTGGTCGGAAGCGCCGCAGTTTTCCGGAGCAGGCCGCAGACGTCTGGATTTCAGCCAGCTGGCACTTAACGGATTTGTGGGGTCGTTTAAGGTGTTTAATGATGATCAACCGCCTCGCGTTTTTCGGCAAGGCGGCTGACAATGATCGAATGCCCAGGTTACTCGGCGGCCTGGCGGGCCATCGGGTTATTCGGGTGGGTCGTCCAGTTGGCGTAGTTTGCATCGACCACCTTGCCGGTGCGCTCGTCCAGCGTACCGGGCTCCAGACCCACCATGGTGATGCAATCCTGCACGGGACAGACGTTGACGCAGAGATTGCAGCCGACGCATTCGTCTTCCATCACCTCGAAGTGCCTGACACCGTCGACAAACTGGGTGATCGCCTGATGCGAGGTATCCTCGCAGGCGATGTGGCAGCGGCCGCACTTGATGCAGGAATCCTGGTCGATCTTTGCCTTGGCGATGTAGTTGAGGTTGAGATATTGCCAGTCTGAGACGTTGGGCACGGCGCGGCCGCAGATGTCGTCGAGGCTGCGATGCCCTTTTGCGTCCATCCAGTCGGACAACCCCGTGACCATCTCCTGGACGATCTTGAAGCCGTAGGTCATCGCCGCGGTGCAGACCTGAACGTTGCCGGCGCCAAGGACGAGGAATTCTGCCGCGTCCCGCCAGGTGGTGATGCCGCCGATGCCGGAGATCGGCAGGCCGTAGGTTTCCGGATCGCGGGCGATCTCGGCCACCATGTTAAGCGCGATCGGCTTGACCGCCGGGCCGCAATAGCCGCCATGGCTGCCCTTGCCGTTGATCGAAGGCTCCGGCGAGAAGGTATCGAGATTGACCGACGTGATCGAATTGATCGTGTTGATCAGCGAGACGGCGTCGGTGCCGCCGGATTTGGCGGCGCGCGCGGGCTTGCGGATGTCGGCAATGTTCGGCGTCAGCTTGGTGATGACGGGCATGCGGGTGTACTGCTTGCACCAGCGCACCACCATTTCGATATATTCCGGCACCTGTCCGACCGCAGCGCCCATGCCGCGTTCCGACATGCCGTGCGGACAGCCGAAATTGAGTTCGATGCCGTCAGCACCGGTTTCCTCGACCAGCGGCAGGATCGATTTCCAGGCGCTTTCCTCGCAGGGCACCATGATCGAGGCGATCAGGGCGCGGTCCGGCCAGTTCATCTTCACCTGCTTCATTTCGCGCAGGTTGGTGTAGAGGTCTCGGTCGGTGATCAGTTCGATATTGTTCAAGCCCAGCAGACGGCGGTCGGCGCCCCAGATTGCACCATAGCGCGGGCCATTGACGTTGACGACTGGCGGGCCTTCCTCGCCCAAAGTCTTCCAGACAACGCCGCCCCAGCCTGCCTTGAAGGCGCGCTCGACATTGTAGGCCTTGTCGGTTGGCGGTGCCGAAGCCAGCCAGAAGGGGTTCGGAGACTTGATGCCGACGAAGTTGTTGCGCAGATCAGCCATTGTTCATTCTCCCCTTCAAGCGACGGCAACGGCCGGCTGCGATGCAGCGGCGAGCACGTGGTTGATCGATTCGGCGGCGTCGCGGCCTTGTGCCACGGCGGACACCGTCAGGTCTTCACCGCCAAGCACACAGTCGCCGCCCGCCCAGACACGGTCGAGCGAGGTGCGGCCTTCGCCGTCGACGACGATGCGGCCGGACTGCAGGGTGATGATGCCGAGACCATCGGCTTCGAACGTCTGGCCGATGGCTTTCAGCACATGATCGGCGGTGATTACGCCGGTTTCGCCTGTGGTGGTCAGGCGGCCATCGGTAATGGTCGTATAGTCGAGTTCGATGCCGGCGACCTTGCCGTCGCGGGCGATGATGCGTTTGGGCTGCAGCCAGTGGCGGATGGTGACGCCCTTGGCGGCGGCGAGATCCTGTTCGAACTCGGAGGCGTTCATGTTCTCCTTGCCGCGGCGATAACAGATGGTCACTTCCTCGGCGCCGAGCAGCTTGGCCTGAACGGCTGCGTCCACCGCCGTCATGCCACCGCCGAGCACCACGACACGGCGGCCGATGGCGATATCGGCCCTGGTTGCCGATTGCCGCAGTGCTGCGATGAAATCGACGGCATCTTCGACGCCCTCTGCGGTTTCGCCTTCGGCCCTCAGCGCATTGACGCCGGCAAGGCCAAGACCGAGGAAGACGGCATCGTACTTGGCCAGCATGTCGCTCAGCGAGAAATCGCGCCCGAGCATCATGCGGTTGCGGATTTCGATGCCGCCGATGGCCAGCACGTAATCGACTTCGGCCTGAGCGAAATCATCAACCGCCTTGTAGGTGGCGATGCCGTATTCGTTGAGGCCGCCAGCCTTTTCACGGGCATCGTAGATGACGACGTCATGGCCCTTTACGGCCAGGCGGTGGGCACAGGCGAGACCGGCCGGGCCGGCACCGATCACGGCGATGGATTTACCCGTCGGTTCGGCGCGCTGATAGAACTGCCGGTTTTCGCGCATGGCGATATCCGTTGCATAGCGCTGAAGGCGTCCGATCTCGACGGGCCGGTGCTCGGCTTCGTTGCGCACGCAGGCCTGCTCGCAGAGCGTTTCGGTGGGACAGACCCGTGCGCACATGCCGCCGAGGATGTTCTGGTCGAAGATGGTGTTTGCCGACCCGATCGGGTTTCCGGTCGATATCTGCCGGATGAACAGCGGGATATCGATGGAGGTGGGACAGGCCGTCATGCAGGGCGCGTCGTAGCAGAAGTAACAGCGGTCGGAGGCAACCAGTGCTTCATGCTCGTCCAGCGGCGGGTGCAGATCGGAAAAATTCTTCTCGTATTCGACGGGAGACAGGCGCCCGCTCAGTATTCCAGTTTCAGTCGTTCCCATTTTTTGCTCCCAAATGTCGTGCCTCAGGATGTTGAAACGGTAACACGCTTTATTTTTTTATCAAACGGTAAAATTTTAAAATGAAAATCGCAGGAATCCCAGTACCGTAGGGCTTTCAAAGGCTCTGGAAAGGAAGGCGTTATGGTCTTTGTTTGACAGAAGCCGGGAAAAAGTGTCAGCACATCGTTCAGGGAGTATGGACAATGGCGCGCAGACCGGACGGCAATAACAGGCTCGATGACGCCGCACGTGCGGGCTGGCTCTATTATGTCGCCGGGCGCACGCAGGACGAAATCGCCTCCAGCATGGGTATCTCGCGCCAGTCGGCGCAGCGACTGGTTTCGCTGGCCATGGCCGAACGTCTGATCAAGGTCCGCCTCGACCACCCGATCGCCGCGTGTCTCGAACTCGGGCTTCGCCTCAAGGAAAAATTCGATCTACGGCAAGTGGATATCGTGCCGAGCGACCCCGGTTCATCGTCAACGACCGTCGGCATCGCCGAGGCGGGGGCGGCCGAGATCGAGCGCTGGCTGAAATCGGCTGAGCCGATCATCCTTGCGATCGGCACGGGGCGAACGTTGAAGGCGGCGATCGACCAGCTGCCGGCAATGGAATGTCCGCAGCATCGCATCGTCTCGTTGACCGGCAATATAGGTCTTGATGGATCGGCGGCCTATTACAACGTCATCTTCTCGATGGCGGATGCTGTCAAGGCGCGGCATTTTCCGATGCCGCTGCCGGTTCTGGTGTCGTCACCGGAGGAGCGGGCACTGCTGCACAATCAGGCGCTGGTCAAATCGGCATTGCAGCTGGGCTCGGAAGCCAATGTGGCCTTCGTGGGTGTCGGTGAACTCGGCCAGGACGCTCCCTTGTGCGAGGACGGCTTTCTGGCCCGCGACGAGATGATGCGGCTGATGGACGAGGGGGCTGCGGGTGAGATCTGCGGCTGGATGTTTGACCGTGACGGACAGATGCTGTCCGGCAGCATCAACAAGCGTGTCGCCAGCGTGCCCTTGCCGTCGCGCGATTCGGCGACCGTGATCGGCATTGCCAAAGGCCAGCGAAAATACTTCGCGCTGAGGGCCGCCCTCAAGGGGCGGGTGATCAATGGTTTGATCACGGACGAGTCGACTGCTGAGTTTTTGCTCGCCAACTGAGCGAATAACCAGAAATTTTTCCGAGCAAAATCAAATGAACCAGCAAACGTTTCTGCACTGCAGCAACGAATGCCGATTGACATTTTTTGCGGGTGTGTGAGTAATTGCCCACGAGCAAGGCAAATGCTCATAACTCTTCTGGGAGGAAGATATATGAACTTGAAAACTTTCCTGCTGGGCACATGCTTGGCAATCGTCATCGCGGGCTTCGCACAGGCAGAAACCCTCACCATTGCCACGGTGAACAATGGCGACATGGTCCGCATGCAGACGCTGACGGACGATTTCACCAAGGCCAATCCTGACATTCAACTCGAATGGGTCACCCTCGAAGAAAACGTGCTGCGCGAACGCGTCACCACGGATATCGCAACCAAGGGCGGTCAGTACGACGTCCTGACGATCGGTACCTATGAAGTTCCGATCTGGGCCAAGCAGGGCTGGCTGCTGCCGCTCGACAAGCTCGGCGCAGACTACGACGTCGATGACCTGCTTCCGGCCATCCGCTCGGGCCTGACCATGGACGACAAGCTCTATGCAGCACCGTTCTACGGCGAAAGCTCGATGGTCATGTACCGCAAGGACCTGATCGAAAAGGCCGGCCTGAAAATGCCCGATGCCCCGACCTGGGAGTTCATCGGTGACGCAGCCCGCAAGATGACCGACCGTGCGGCCGGGATCAATGGTATCTGCCTTCGCGGCAAGGCCGGCTGGGGCGAGAATATGGCGTTCCTGACCGCCACGTCCAATGCCTTCGGTGCACGCTGGTTTGACGAGAACTGGAAGCCCCAGTTCGATCAGCCGGAGTGGAAGGCGACGCTCGACATGTATGTCAAGCTGATGAACGATGCCGGCCCGCAGGGCGCCTCGTCCAACGGCTTCAATGAAAACCTGGCGCTGTTCCAGCAGGGCAAGTGCGGCATGTGGATCGACGCCACGGTGGCTGCTTCGTTCGTGACCAACCCGAAGGACTCCACCGTTGCCGACAAGGTCGGTTTCGCTCTGGCTCCCGACGCGGGTCTTGGCAAGCGCGGCAACTGGCTGTGGGCCTGGAACCTTGCCATCCCGGCAGGTACTCAGAAGGCGGAAGCTGCCGAGAAGTTCGTGTCCTGGGCAACCAGCAAGCACTATCTCGACATCGTCGCTGCCAAGGAAGGCTGGGCCAACGTTCCTCCAGGCACGCGCACCTCGCTCTACCAGAATGCCGAGTATCTGAAGGCGGCTCCGTTCGCCAAGATGACGCTCGACAGCATCAATGCCGCCGACCCGAAGAACCCTTCCGTCAAGCCGGTTCCTTACGTCGGTGTCCAGTTCGTCGCTATCCCGGAATTCCAGGGTCTCGGCACGACGGTCGGTCAGCTGTTCTCGGCGGCTCTCGCCGGTCAGATGACGGTTGATGATGCGCTGGCGCAGGCACAGCAGGTAACCACCCGCGAAATGACCCGCGGCGGCTACATCAAGTAGGTTCCTTCCCAAGGACAGGCAGCCCGGACTACCATCCGGGTTGCCAACTTCAACCTGACGTCACCCGCCGTGAAGTCTATTGTCACCGTGTCTGACGTCAGGCTTTTTAAAAAAGAATACCAAGGCGGCCGGCTTGCTGCCCTCCCGGCGGGGCGGGTGTCCGTACCGGCATCAGAGGGAGGGTGTTGAAATGGCTACGCAGAATACGCGGGCGCTTGCGCGCTGGATGATGGCCCCGTCTGTCGGGCTTCTCCTGATCTGGATGATCGTGCCACTGGCGATGACGCTGTGGTTCTCCTTCCAGAACTACAACCTGCTCAACCCCGGCAATGTCAGTTTCGCTGGCCTGTTCAATTATCAATATTTCTATACGGATCCTGCCTTTTTCCAGTCCATCTGGAACACGCTGCTCATCGTGTGCGGCGTGCTTTTTATCACGGTCATCGGCGGCGTCGCCATTGCGCTGATGCTCGACCAGCCTATGTGGGGGCAGGGGCTCGTCCGCATCCTGGTGATCTCGCCGTTCTTCGTCATGCCGCCGGTTGCGGCACTGGTCTGGAAGAACATGATCATGC
Organism: Pararhizobium sp. PWRC1-1; assembly: GCF_049897905.1. Classification (NCBI taxonomy): domain Bacteria; kingdom Pseudomonadati; phylum Pseudomonadota; class Alphaproteobacteria; order Hyphomicrobiales; family Rhizobiaceae; genus Pararhizobium; species Pararhizobium sp. PWRC1-1. The sequence continues at coordinate 227,918 of NZ_JAFCXE010000011.1, forward strand.
ATCCGCAATATGGCGTGTTTGCCGACATTGCCCGTTTCTTCGGGCTGCAGCCGGTCGACTGGTTTGGACAGTATCCGCTGTTTTCGATCATCATCATCGTCGCCTGGCAATGGCTGCCGTTTGCAACGCTGATCCTTTTGACTGCCCTGCAATCGCTTGATGGCGAGCAGAAGGAAGCAGCCGAAATGGATGGCGCCGGCTTCGTCAACCGCTTCATCTACCTGACGGTGCCGCATCTGGCCCGCTCGATCACGGTCGTCATCTTGATCCAGACGATCTTCCTTCTGGGCGTCTATGCCGAAATCCTCGTCACCACCAATGGCGGCCCAGGCTACGCATCGACCAACCTGCCGTTCCTGATCTACCGCACCGCTCTGCTCGGTTACGACGTCGGCGGCGCTTCGGCCGGCGGCATCATCGCAGTCATCCTCGCCAATATCGTCGCGTTCTTCCTGATGCGCGCCGTTGGCAAGAACCTCGACAAATAAGGGAGGCAAGACCATGGCCCGTGCAGTTTCGACCAGAAGAACCGTCTTCTTCACTATCGTCGCCTGGATCATCGCACTCGTGATCTTCTTCCCGATCCTTTATACGATCATCACCTCGTTCAAGTCAGAAACCGAGGCAATCCAGGGGTTCAACCTCATTCCCTCGGGCACGGTAGAAAGCTACGATGCCGTGCAGGCGCAGAGCAATTATTTCAAGTTCTTCCTGAACTCGGTCATCCTGTCGCTTGGCTCGACGCTGCTTGCCTTGCTGATTTCGGTGCCTGCCGCATGGTCGATGGCGTTTT